>NZ_JABKBZ010000010.1:0-91659 GCF_013166635.1 Lentimicrobium sp. S6
TAAAAAAGGCTATAATTTCAATCTACACTAAATATTATGCCTTGTGAAGCAAAACATCAATTCATATTTGCTACTCTTTAATCCGAACTCTTTATTCTGATTCTCCCCATAAAAATTAACATGAGCCAGAATTAGCTCATATGACACGAATTTATGAAGAGCTATCGGGATAACTCAATGAAATTTGGGGAAAAAGAGGGGCGAATTATCGAAATCTACTAGTAGAAATGCCAATAATACATCATCTTTTACTTAATAATCCTTTGATATTGTACCCTGTAACTGCATGATTATTAACAGAAACCTAATGCGTTATAGGCTTTTGTGGCAATTGTTAATAATCGAACAAAGGTTAAAAAGTAAATATATGCTTATTTATAAATATAGTAGCGTAAAATGTATTCTTGGGCTAAAGGTATTATCAATCAAAAAAATGCCGACTAAGAACTAAATAGCAAATATCAATATCTAATTCCAATGAAGAAATGTATTAAGCTTAAAGATAAGCAATACAATATCATTTATTATCGGCATAAACCAATGTATCATGAAAAATGGCCTTTAAGGCATTTTGATGAACATTTGATAATAGGAACGGAGGTTTTATCCTTTCACCATGGCTTTTACTTCAGAAACAGCTTTGTCTAAACCTTCTGGGTTTTTACCACCAGCTGTAGCAAAGTGGTCTTGTCCGCCACCGCCACCTTGAATATGTTGTGCTGCTGTACGAATCATCTGACCGGCTTTTAATCCTGATTTTTCTAAAGCATGTTCACCTAAAGCAATAGTTAAACTTGCTTTTCCGCCTTGCCTATTACCAAAAGCTAATATTAACTCTGGATATTTCTTTGTCAACTGGAAAGCTAGGTTTTTAACGCTGCCTGCGTCTAGATCCAGCACTTGTCCCAACCATTTAACTTCCCCAAATTCCTCTATTTTATTCTCTAATTCTTTTTTCTCGTTCTGAGCTTTTTCATTCAAGAGCTCCTCCACTTGTTTTTGCATTTTCTTCTGATCATCTAAAATCATTTGAATGCCTTTAACAACGTCTTTCTGATTTTTCAACAGACCTTTTACTGCATCCACAGTTTCTACATGGCTATTCATATAGTCGAAGGCTTTTTGTCCGGTATAGGCCTCTATTCGTCTAACTCCAGATGCAATAGCGCTTTCATGAATAATCTTGAATAAACCAATCTGTCCAGTGGCTTCCACATGAGTTCCTCCACAAAGCTCAACAGAATCTCCAAATTTGACAACTCTAACCAAGTCGCCATATTTCTCACCAAACAACATCATGGCGCCTTTTTCTTCTGCTTCTTCTATGGGAACTTGTCCATTAATATCTGCTGCTGTGTTGGCTTGTATAGCTACATTTACTAATGCTTCTACCTTTGCAATCTCTTCTTTTTCCATCCTCTGAAAATGAGAAAAGTCAAAACGCAGATGAGAATCGTTTACCAAAGAGCCTTTTTGCTCCACATGAGTTCCAAGAATTTCTCTCAAAGCTTTATGCATGAGGTGAGTGGCTGTATGATTTTTAGTGATTGCTGCACGTTTGCTTGAAGAAACTACTGCTTTAAATGGCAACTTCGGATTTTTAGGTAATTGCTTTGCAATATGAATAATAAGGTTATTCTCTTTCTTGGTATCGATAATGCTAATCTTTTCAGTTTCACTCTCAATATATCCTGTATCACCCACTTGTCCACCAGCTTCAGCATAAAATGGAGTGATGTTAAATGCCAATTGGAAAAGCTCCTTATTTTTAGTGATGACTTTGCGGTATTTAGTAATATGAATAGTAGATTGTAAATGATCGTAACCAATAAACTCTTCCACATCATCCTCTTTTAAAACCACCCAATCGTCAGTTTCTGAGGTGGCAGCTTTTTTAGAACGTTGTTTTTGAGCTTCCATTTCTTCGTCAAACTCACGCTTGCTTACTACCAGTCCTTTTTCTTTAAGAATAAGTTCGGTGAGGTCGAATGGAAATCCAAAAGTATCGTATAATTCAAAAGCTTCTTGACCTTTTATGACTTTATAACCTTGCATGGTTACATTGTCAATAATTTTATCGAGCATCTGAATACCAGTACTCAAAGTTCTTAGGAAAGAATTTTCTTCTTCCATCATCACTTTTTCTATCAATTGCTTTTGTTTCGCCAATTCGGGGAAGAAATCACCCATTTCGGATACCAATATATCTACTAATTTATAGATAAAAGCATCTTTAAAACCAAGGAAACTATAACCATATCTAACGGCTCTGCGCAGTATTCTTCTAATGACATATCCAGCTCCTGTATTAGAAGGCAACTGACCATCGGCAATAGCAAAAGCAATAGCTCTAAGATGGTCAGCAATCACACGCATGGCAATATCGTGCTCTTCGTTCTGACCATAATCTTTGCCACACATATTAGCAATTTCTTGCAGTAGTGGCTGAAAGATATCAGTATCGTAATTAGACCTTTTTCCTTGAATAGCCATAGTTAACCGCTCAAATCCCATTCCTGTATCGATATGCTTGGCAGGAAGGTTTTCTAATTGCCCGCTTGCTTTTCTATTGTATTGAATAAATACTAAGTTCCAAATTTCAACAACTTGAGGATGGTCTTCATTCACCAATTTGTCTCCGCTAATTTTAGCTCGTTCTTCGTCGCTTCTCAAGTCAATGTGAATTTCAGAGCAAGGACCACATGGTCCACTATCACCCATTTCCCAGAAATTGTCTTTCTTATTTCCGTTGAGGATTCTTTCTGCGGGAACAAATTTCTTCCAAAATTCTAAAGCTTCAGTATCAAGTTCTGTTCCATCCGCTTCATCACCTTCAAAGACAGTTACATATAATCTGTCTTTATCTAGTTTTAATAGCTCAGTTAATAATTCCCAAGCCCAAGAAATGGCTTCTTCCTTGAAGTAATCACCAAAAGACCAGTTTCCTAACATCTCGAACATGGTATGGTGATAGGTATCATGACCTACTTCTTCCAAATCGTTATGTTTACCCGAAACGCGTAAACACTTTTGTGAGTTGGCAACTCTGGAACTTACGGATTTACCATGGCCCAAGAATACATCCTTAAATTGGTTCATTCCCGCATTAACAAACATTAATGTAGGGTCATTTTTCATCACCATAGGTGAGGAGGGAACAATACTATGTTGTTTTGATTCGAAAAATTCGATAAAATTTCTTCTTATTTCTGCAGCTTTCATTTTTCTAGTTTTTATTCTAAGCTAAAATAGTCCTTGATTTCAAACCAATAATGCTGGCTTTTACTCAATCGGATTTAGCTTGCAAATTTAGTTTATTTCGTTAATTTTGTGCGATAAATGCGAAAAGGATTTTTTAGCTAAAAATGGGGAAGAAATTATACTTTTTTAATCAGCAAACTTTACAATACGAAAAGGTGAAACCGACCATCAAAAATCGTTTGATGCGGTTGCTATCTGTAGTGTTTACTGGAGTTCTGTTTTCGGGAGTTGTAATTCTTATTGCTTATACTTTTTTTAATTCTCCAAAGGAATTGATGCAACAACGTGAAATAGAACAATTCAAGCTTCAAACTAAAATATTGGATGAGAAGTTGGAAATTTTGGAAAAGGTTGCTGATAATTTACAGGATAGAGACGATAATATCTACCGAGTTATTTTTGAAACTGAGCCTGTTGCTAGCGAAATTCGTCAAGCTGGTATAGGAGGAAGTGATAGATACGAAAAACTAAAAGGTTATAAGAATAGTGACTTGCTGATAAATACCACCAAGAAATTGGACAGGTTGAGTAATAGACTTTATGTACAGTCTACCTCCTATGATGAAGTTTTCGATATGGCTAAGAATATGGATCAAATGACAGCCTGTATTCCAGCTATTCAACCTATAAGTGATAAATATAAAAGGAGGATCTCTTCGTTCTATGGCTACCGTATACATCCGATTTACAAGCGTAGGATTTTTCATGATGGTTTAGATTTTTCAGCACCAACCGGAACTGAAATTTATGCTACAGGTGATGGTGTCGTAGAGTCGGCTAGCCGTTCTAGTTATGGTTACGGAAATAAAATTACCATTGATCATGGTTATGGCTATAAGACCGTATATGCTCACATGCACAAGTTTAAGGTTAGAAAAGGACAGAAGGTGAGTAGGGGGCAAGTGATTGGTTCTGTTGGGAATAGTGGTTTGTCAACTAGTCCACATTTACATTATGAAGTTCTTCGCAATGATAGGAAAGTAAATCCTATATATTATTTCTTTAACGATTTAAGCCCTCAAGAATATGAAGAGATTATTAGTTCGGCTAATAGTTCTCTTGGAGGAGGAGCATTATAATTCAATTCTTTTTCTATGGAAATAAAACATCATCAAAAGCTTTATTATAGCATAGGCGAAGTAGCAAAAATGTTCGACGTCAATACCTCGCTCATTCGTTTTTGGGAAAAGGAATTTGAAGTGATCAAGCCCAAAAAGAATAAAAAAGGTAATCGCATGTTCACCCCTAAGGATGTGGACAATTTTCACCTCATCTTTCATCTAGTTAAAGAGAAAGGCTACACTTTAAAAGGGGCTAAAGAAACCCTCATTCTAGAGAATAGAAAAGTAAAAGTAGATACTGAGGTGGAAGTGCTGAAGACCTTGAAAGACACCAAAGCCTTTTTATTAAAGCTCCGCGAACAATTATAAGCTTTAAATCAAATAAGGATTATAAGGTCAGATAATGCTTTAAGCTTTCTTAAATTCTCTTAAATGATTTATATGGTTCAATCTTGTCAAAAATAATTATTTCCCCAATTTCCATTCAATCAAAGGAGAAACATAATAACTAACATCCATACTCTTTAAATAAGGGGCTTGATTCCCCAGACGCTTCTTATAATCCTCCCAATTTCTATTTTCCTGAGTAGTCCAGCCAAGTTCAGCATATCCAATAGCTCTCGGAAAAGCCAAATATTCCAGCTCCAAAATATTACTGATGGTTTCACTCCATAGCGGTGCTTCAATTCCAAATATATTTTCCTGGGGGATGTCTTCGTAGTTTTCAGGAGACCAATTATAAGCCACATCAGTCGGGATATAGGCAGCCCAATGTAATCCATGTTTAGATAGTGAATCATATTGCATATCTAAATAGGCTTTCTTCGCAGGAGACATAATAATTTTCATGCCTTTTTTTACAGCCAATTTCGCATTGTCATTGCTACGCCAGAATTGAGAGATAGAAGAAGCATCAACATCTGTGGTAGCAATTTCATCCCATCCTATCATTTGCTTGCCGTATTTTTGGACTATCTTTTCTACTTTATTTACAAAATAGATATAATCATCTTTTTTAGTGACA
Organism: Lentimicrobium sp. S6; assembly: GCF_013166635.1. NCBI lineage: Bacteria > Pseudomonadati > Bacteroidota > Bacteroidia > Bacteroidales > Lentimicrobiaceae > Lentimicrobium > Lentimicrobium sp. S6. The sequence continues at coordinate 5,347 of NZ_JABKBZ010000010.1, forward strand.
TGGCTTTCGTCGCCACCGATATGGAAATAAGGACTAGGAGAAAGGGCTGCAATCTCACGAATCACATCATCGATAAAAACATAAACGGTGTCTTTTCTGGTGTCGAAGGTACTGAATCCAACTCTAGTTCCAGTATAAAGCTTTAACTCTTTGCCATTACCATTTAAAAAGGGGTAAGAGACCGATGCGGCATTGGTATGGCCAGGCATATCTATTTCTGGAATAATCATCATATGATGAGCTAAAGCATAATTCACAATTTCAGTATATTGTTCTTGGGTATAGAATCCTCCTGCCTCTCCACCTACTTCTGTACTTCCACCAACTTCTGTTAGCTTGGGCCACGATTTGATCTCGATTCGCCAGCCTTGATCATCACTCAAATGCAGGTGTAAAGCATTATATTTATAATAAGCCAAGACCTCAATGAATTTTTTAACATCCTCCACACTAAAGAAATGACGTGCTACATCGAGCATGGCTCCACGATATTCGAACTGGGGATAGTCGGTAATAGTTCCTGTAGGAATGGTCCATATTTTAGTATTCGTGAGTGTGTCGTTACTTTCTCTAGGGATAATTTGACGTAAAGTCTGAATGCCTCTAAAAGCACCAGCTGCAGAATTTGATGAAAGAATCACCGAATCTGTAGTAATATGTAATTGATAAGCTTCCGGATTCTCTGGATGAAGACTAGCTTCCTTTTTTATAAAGATGACACTTTCTTGATTAAGGATAGGTGAATTGACAAGTGTTTTTAATCCAGTTATATCATTGATTCTATCGGCTAGAATCTGTGCTATTTCTTTATAATCATGGTCTTCAATGCTAACAATAGCGCTAAACTCATCCAAGGCAAAACCACCATTCGTGGAAATTATATTTAGGGGCTTAGGAATGATATTCTCTGTTGCTAGATTTGTTTTCGGGAATTTAATAATTCTTTTCTTTTCTCCTTGGCAAGAGATTAAAGTAGTGAGACTTAATAGTATTAACAGGGTCTTTAGTGCTATTGATTTTATCATGATTTTGTGTTTATGCATTTTTGATTCAAAATGAAGCTACCATTGGTTTTTAATACCTCATTATTCTCTCCAAATATAAGAGGATTTAGTTTTCAAATTTCAAACTTTTTATCATTAAAAAATCAGACTAATTATGACTAGTTTTGCACCCTATTTAAAACATAAACACATGTCAATAACAAGAATAGATTCAACTCCGCGTATGAGTAGAATTGTTGAGCATAATGGGACTATTTATCTTTGTGGACAAGTGGCAAAAGATGCTACTAAAGATATTAAAGAACAAACGATTACTACTTTAGAAAAAGTAGAAGAGCTACTTGATAAAGCAGGTTCTGATAAGAAACATATTCTTTCTGTTACCATCTATATCCGCGACATGAAAGATTTTGCAGCTATGAATGAGGTTTGGGATGCTTGGGTAGCGAATGGTTATCAACCCGCTCGCGCTTGTGTTGAAGCTCTAATGGCTCGTCCAGAACTATTGGTGGAAATGTCTGTTGTAGCTGCTAAAAAATAATGAGTAAAATGGAGGAGTTTTAATATATGAGATTCCTCTAATTTTGAGTTTTAAGTTCAACAAGAAAATCTAGTTTACTGAAGATCTATAGACAAAAATGTGGTATCGCTGGGGTTCATTTGAACCACAACTGTTGTGTCATCATGTTTTTTATTATATCTTGACCATGTCACATAAACATTATGATTGTCCTTGGATAAATAGGATTCTTTGAGCACTGTTACCGTATCATCGTTGTCTATATAATATTCGCATGTATTGTAATCTGCAGTAGGATCAAATAATTCTGATGGTATATTCTTATTTAAATCTATTATAAAACCTTTATTCCCAGTAAAGTTGTTCAAGACAACATTAAGATATGTAGCTTTTCCTAGTAGTATTGTGTCATTGTTTAGTTCTGATAGAGAACAATTGTCTAGAGGGTTTTTATAGCCGCTATTCTTTTGGATATAATCATTTTTATAGGCGAAAATAGGATGAAGCATATCCTTATCTTTATAGGGAAATGTAAGTACATATTCTCCATTATTATTAGTTATTGATCTTATGGGTTCAATATAATAATAGTAATCGATGTCATCATGATCTTCCATATATTTTGATTTTAACATAAGGATCTCCGTATTAGGAAAAACCTCATTATTGTCGCAATTCAGTACGATACCTTTAATGGTTATCATTCTTTCTTCAGGTTCTGATTTCTTACAAGAAGTCAATCCAAAAAGAATAATAAAGATTGATAAGAGGACTTTAGTTTTCATAATGATAATTATTGGTTTGTCGAGAAGGTTTATACAAAAGCTTCCATAAATTCATCCAAAGTTACATTGGCTAAATAATTACCGAGTTCTATTTGCTGTAATTGAGCTTTGATTTTCCCCAAATCGTGAGGCATTCCAATGATAAGCTTTTCTAATTCATCAATGTCATTGGTATTGAAAAAATCCCCAAATATTTTGGCATTAACGATTTCACCTTTTCTCACTTCTAGGTTTAATTCTATATGACCACCAGTGGTTTTTATACCCTTCTGGAAGTTGTATTTAGGGGAGGAGCCAAAGTTCCAATTCCAGGTGCTGTATTTCTCGTCAACGAGTTGATTGATAGCAGCAATATCAGTTTCTGTGAGTTCATATAACTCTGTGTCGTCATATATACTTCTTACATGATTGATAATATGATCTTCAAAAGCTTCTAAACTAATGTGGGTGCTTAAGTGCTCTGATATATTCGTCACCCTACTTCGAACCGATTTCACTGCTTTGTCTTGGTATTTGAGTGGGTTTATCTTTAAAGCTTGCGATAAATCAGGAAGTTTGGAACTGAAAAGCAAGGTGCCATGTTGCAGAATTTTGTTCTGATATATATGTTTGGCATTGCCCGAGAATTTTTTTCCTTTTATGGTGAGGTCGTTTCTGCCTTCAAATTTAGCATCCACACCCAAAGCATTTAATACATCTAATATAGGCTGAGTATATTTACGGAAATCAATAGGCTCATTTTTCTCTTTGGTTTTGATAAAGCTAAAATTCAAATTCCCTGGGTCATGAAAAACGGCTCCACCACCAGAAAGTCTTCTCACTACGGTGATTTCATTTTCTTTCACATAATCCACATTAATCTCCGCCAGTGAATTCTGGTGCTTACCGATTATGATAGAAGGGTTATTAATATAAAGATAAAAGCAATCTTCGTCTTTATGCTTGAGCAGGTATTCTTCAGTGGCAATGTTGAAAACTGGATTATTTGTTTTAGATCTGAGACACAGCATAGTTTAAATCTTAAATAATGGAATGATTTGGACTTATTCTGTGATGGAAGAGTAAACCATCTCACCACCAACAACAGTCATTTTAACTTTAATATAAGGGATTTCTGTGGCAGGAACTTCCAATAGGTCCTCCTTTAGAACAATGAAGTCTGCAAATTTACCGGTTTCTAAACTACCTTTTTTATGCTCGTCAAAACCAGCTTTGGCTGCCCAAATGGTAATTCCTTTTAGCGCATCTTTCCTACTTAGTGCATTCTCCATTTGAAAACCATCCTCAGGATAGTATTTATTGTCCATTCTCGCCACTGCAGCATAGAAAGTAAGGAGTGGGTCAATTTTTTCAATAGGAAAATCAGTTCCCAAAGGAATCCAATTGTTTTGTTGACGGAGTTCTTCAAAAGCATAAGCGCTTTTTATTCTTTCTGGCCCTAATCTTTCGTCGGCCCAATACATATCGCTGGTGGCATGAGTAGGCTGAACGGATGGTATAATGCTTTTATCACCAAATCTGTGAAAGTCATCTGGATGAACCACTTGTGCATGCTCAATTCTCCAACGCTTGTCATTACTATCTTCTAAATATTTAGCATAGGTTTTTAAGATGACACGGTTGGCTGAATCACCAATAGCATGTGTATTCACTTGGTAATTATATTTGTCAGCCATCATACATAAAGAATCGAAATAGGCTTGTGGGCTTAACATCATTCCTTTCCAATGGGCTTTGTCGTGATAATCGTGAAGAAGACAAGCTCCGCGGCTTCCCAAGGCACCATCGGCATATAATTTAACTGATCTTACCGTCAATCGATCAGTGATAATTTGTCCCTTGGTCATTATTTCTTCCAAAGTTTCAGTTGTTGGAGTAAGCATGGCATAAACTCTCATTTTCAATTGGCCACTATTGTGTAATTCTTGAAGCAGATTAATATCGTAATATTCTAAACCTGCATCGCATACAGTGGTTAGTCCAACAGCAAAACATCCTTTTTCAGATTCTTTAATTGCCCTGATTCTGAGTTCTTTACTGGTGCTTGGCATCACTTCTCTTACCATCTCCATAGCATTATCTATCAATACTCCAGTGAGCTCACCATCCTTTATAATGAATTCACCACCATGAATTTGAGTTTCATTATTTATGCCCGCTAATTCCAATGCCTTTGAATTGGCAATAGCTGCATGACCATCAATTCGAGTTAAATAAACTGCTTTATTGGGCCAGAGCTCGTCCAACTTTTCTTTGCTAGGAAATTCTTGTACTTCCCAATCATTCTGGTCCCAACCTCTGCCGATTAACCATTCAGCAGGAAATTCTTTCTCAAAAACCTGAAGATTTTCAATAGCCTCCTCAAAACTTTTTGTTCCCACCAAATTAGCTCTTGAAACTAAGCTTTGTCCATAAGAGATAAAATGGGAATGTGCATCAATAAATCCAGGGTATACATATTGATTATTGAGGTTTAAAGATTCTTCTGCCCAATAGTGTGATTGTATTTCTTCATTGCTTCCGATAGCGATGATTTTGCCATCTTTAATAGCCATGGCTTCAGCCATCTCGAAATTTTCGTTTATGGTATAGATTTTAGCATCTTGAACCATCATATCCACTTCGATAGGGGTTTGACAGGAGCTTAAAAAGAGGATAAAACTGAATAAATAGAGGATGTTTTTCATGCGATCTTATTGTATTTTTAAAAAATGGAGTAATTCTTGAATATTCTGAGTAGAATGGGTTTTTTGCTTTCCTTCAAAGATATGATATCCATCATCACAAACAATATGTTTATCGGATGGTCCAGTTGGGGATACTTCATTTCTAATCAGGGCTTTTCTAAGCCAAGTGGCTTTCGTGCTTTTTCCTATTACTTCAATACTGAATTTAGGTTTAAATTGCTTTTCAAAATGACCAGATTCAATATTAAAAGCCATCTCATTGTTTTTGAACACATTGAGGATTTGTCCTTCAATCACTAAGTCTTCTGGTATTCCGCTAATCATTTTCTGGTGTTCCGGAAATAACCATATTTGATCCGCAGTTTTTAAAGCCAGTTCAATATCATGAGTGGAAAGGATGATGCCCATTTGTTTCTGACGGGCTAGTTTCCTAAGCATGATTAAAAGACTCGACTTGGTAGGGAAATCAAGAAAAGCGGTAGGCTCATCTAGAAGCATCAATGGAGTTTGTTGAGCAAGAGCTTTGGCTATCATTACTTTTTGCTTCTCACCATCACTCAATTCTACATAGCTACGATTTAAAAGATGTGCTATTCCAACATTTTGAGCTGTTTCAATAACGATATTCAAATCTTTTTTCTGTAGATTCCCCCAAAAGCCAGTATATGGATATCTTCCCAAGGAAATCACATCCTGGGCACTCATTTGTGGAATGTCTAATTGCTCTGTAAGTACCAGAGCTAATTTCCTTGAAAATTCTTGCTGATTGAATTTAGAGATTGGAGTGTCGCCAATGATCATTTCGCCAGAAAGCTCAGCTTGGATTCTACCCAATGTTTTTAAAAAAGTTGATTTTCCGACTCCATTAGGACCAATTAAGCAAATTAATTCTCCAGCATATAGGCTTAGATTCAGATGGCTTTGTATGACTTTCTTTTGGTCCTTTATTTGATAGCCGATCTCCAGATCTTTTATTTCCAAGAGTTTCTTTTTCATGAAGTCGACATGTTAATTCTGTTATTTTTTATCAAAAACCATATTACCAATGGCGCTCCAAATAAGGAGGTTACCGTGTTTATCGGAATGGCTTGTTCAAGCGATGGTAGTCGAGCAATTAGGTTGCAAGATAGGGCTATGGCCATTCCTGTGAGGATAATTCCAGGTAATAATATTTTATGTTCTGAAGTTTTAAAAAGCATTCTACTCAAATGTGGAACTGCCAGCCCAATAAAAGCAATGGGTCCGGTATAAGCGGTAGCTACCGCCGTTAACAATCCTGCAATTACGATCAGGCTGACTCTTAGTTTTTTTACATTTACGCCTAGATTTGTGGCGTAATGTTCCCCTAGTAGCATGAGGTTTAATGGCTTAACAAAGAAGAAGCTTGCCACAATTCCCGACAATATCAAACTAGCAAATAATGTCATTTGATGCATGCTCACTTGACTAAAACTTCCCAATCCCCAAATCACAAAAGAGTGAACTTCTTGTTCATGGCTAATGAATTGAAGGAACCCAATGAATGAAGATGCCGCATAACCTATCATGAGTCCTATTATAAGTAGTGAGACGTTGCTTTTAACAAATCGTGCAAAGAGAAGCACGAGCCCGAGAGTTAAAAAAGCACCCACAAAGGCTGCAATCACTATGCTGAATTGTTGCAAATAACTAGAAATAAGAACTAAACTACCAGCTCCACCCAATAATGTTAAAATAGCAACACCCATACTGGCTCCTGCACTAATTCCTAATATGCCTGGCCCTGCCAAAGGGTTTCTAAATAATGTTTGCATTAAAAGCCCAGCCACCGATAAAGCTGCTCCTGTTAGAAGTGCTGTAATAGCCTGTGGTAATCGAGAAGTTAATATAATTAATTGGGAAATTCTCTCGGTTTCTGCTGATGGGAAGAGTAGTGTTTCTAAAATCTCAGAAAAAGGAATATGAATAGATCCAAATACCAGATTAGCAAAGAAGAGTATCAGGTTTAGTACAATTAGGGCAATGATAAGCCGAATTGATTTGCCTTTAAAAGTTTTTACACTTTGATTATTAGGATTATCCCGTAATGTCATTGTCTTTTTGATACCTTTAAATTGTTTTCGTTCAAATTTTGTGCTAAATTAGCTTAAAATATTTAATATGATACTCATTGCAGATAGCGGATCAACAAAAACTGATTGGGTACTTTGGATACCAAAGACTAATGAAGTTTTCAAATATAAAACCAAAGGGCTCAATCCATACTTTACCAAATCATCAGAAATTACAGAGGAGATGCGAGAACATTTTGCCTCTGATGATTTAATTCAGCTTAAAGAAATTTTCTTCTATGGTTCTGGTTGTGGAAGCATAGATTCAAAATCAATTGTTTTTGAGGGTCTTACTAATGCTTGTAAGAATGCGAAAATTCATATTGAGCATGATTTAATGGCGTCGGCGCGCTCTTTACTCGGAAACGAAAAAGGCATAGCTTGTATTCTTGGAACGGGCTCTAATGCTTGTTTGTATGATGGTAAGGTAATTATAGGTGAAGCGGTTTCGTTTGGTTACATCATGGGTGATGAAGGCTCTGGTAATCATATAGGTAGAATGCTGTTGAAAGCCATTTTCAATGGTAAAGCTCCAAAAGAATTGGTAATGGACTTTAATGATAAATATCCTCATCTTGATCTATCTCGTTTACTGGACCAACTTTATAACCTTCCAAATCCAAATCGTTTTTTAGCAAGCTTTAGCCCTTTTGTTCTTTCAAATCAGGACAAGAAATTTGTCAGGGCTCTGATAGAATCCTCCTTTAATCAGTTTCTTGATGAATTTGTTGTTGATTTAAGTATGGATAAATCTTTACCTGTTAGTTTTCAGGGTTCTATAGCATGGTCTTATAAAGCTATTTTGAAAAAGGTTTTGGGGGATAGAGGATTTAAAATGGGTAATATTATAAAGCAACCAATAGATACTCTTTTAGAATTTCATAAGAACAATAAAATTTAAGATGATTTAATAGGGGAGGCTAAAATAGAATTCAGATCCTTTTCCTTCTTCTGACTTCATCCAAATATCGCCTTTTAGATGTTCTATTAAACCTTTGGAAATACTCAAACCTAATCCAGTCCCACCATAATCGGTATGTGTCATGGTATGTGCTTGACGGAACCTGTCGAATACAAATTCTTGTTCTGCTTTGGGAATACCTATTCCTGAGTCTTTAACATAAAACATAACATGTTTCTTTTGAGGAACATGTTTACAGCCGAACTCAATTACGCCATTTTTAGGAGTGAATTTTAAAGCATTGCTTAAAAAATTAACCATCACTTGATTCAAGCGATAAGTGTCTGATTTAAGCGAGTTCATTTCTTTATCTTCACTATAATTGAATATTAAGTGAATACTTTTCTTTTTAGCTTCTATTTCGAAAGAATCATAAAGGTTTGATAGGAATTTCTTTATGTTTATGGTCTCCGAAATAAACCGTATTTGGTTGGCTTCTATTTTAGAAATATCTATAATATCATTAATCAGGTTTAATAAGTTTTGTCCATTATTTTTAATTCTACTGATAAATCCTGATTTTTCATTCTGATCAATATCGTCTTCTTCCAATAGGCTAGAAAAACCAATAATAGCATTCATGGGTGTTCTTATTTCATGAGACATATTGGCTAAGAATGATGATTTTAGTTGGTCACTTTCTTCAGCTTTTTGTTTTGCATCTATCAGTTGTTTTTCAGCTCTTTTTATGTCAGTGATATCTCTTATGATGACTAAAATATGCTTTTCATGATTATAAGTAATGTATCGCAGTTTGGCGTTAATATTAAAAGGTGAACCATCTTTTCTAATATCCTCAGATTCCGCAATTAGGATTTTGTTAGTTTCTAAGAAATCTTTAACAAAATAGATGTTAATATCACTAGCGATTTTTATTTTATTAGAGTCCCTATGCATCAATTCCTGATAGGTGTATCCATACATATTACAGGTGACTTCATTGACTTCGACAATATCCCCTTGTTCATTTAATATGATCAGGCCATCCAAATTAGAATTGAAAATAGTTCTATATCTTTCTTCGCTTTCTTTGATGAGTTCAATAGATTTCTTTTTTTCTGAAACATCTATCAATAAACCATTTAGATGCGTTATTTCACCTTGGATATTTCGAATGATTTCAGTTTGATCTTCCACCCAAGCATAATCTCCATTTTTGCTTTTCAACCTATAGTATTCATGACTATAGTTTTTAAAAGCAGAATTATTGACATAATAATTTACTTCATTGAGTACTCGGGGTAAATCGTCTGGGTGAATCAAATCCGGATATTCAACTTGATTCTCAATAAGTTCTTCTGGTGTATAGCCAATTAATTTACTAATGTTAGGGGATACATATTCAATGGGATGTACGTGTTTGTCTTTTTGATACTTCCATAGTATGGCGACCACTTTTGTTTGATTTAAGATTTTTAGGGTATTCATCCTATCGGTGATGTCTTCTCCTGAGCTCAATAAACCTTTTATGACTCCCAATTGATCAATAATTGGAGAGCTTTGCCAATGAACTCGTCTTATTTTCTTGTCATTAGTGATGATATCATTTTCTGAAGATGAAATTAATTGAGCACCATTTAATATTTGTTTAAACTCTTGTTTGGTTTTAATAATGATTTCTGTGGGTAAGAAATTCTCAAACCAATTTTTTCCAATAATTTCTTTTTCTTTATAACCAAGTATTTCGCAAGCCCTTTCATTAACCATTTCCACATTCCCATTTATATCTAAAGCAATGAGAATATGAGGAGCTATGTTTAAATACTGCTGTAGTTTTTGTTGCTCATTAAATGCTTTATCTATAGCCTCTTTTCTCTTGGTAATATCCAAAAGTTGTGCAATAGTAAAAATACGACCTGCTTTGTCTTTATGGATGGATGAGCTGATTTCTATATCTTTGATGGTTCCATTGCTTTGAAGAAGCTTAAATTCATAATTATATGGAACTTTAATTCCCTTTTGTCTTTTTGAATAACGTTCTTTAACTAAATTGATACTTGATGGGTGTATCCATTTCTCGAACTTTTGGCCTATTAATTCTTCAGCTGTATCACCAAAAATTTCTTCAGATTTTGGATTTGCATAATTGAAAACTTCATTATTATCTATGATAACTATAGCAGCATGAGAGTTTTCTACTATACTTCTAAACTTATTTTCGCTCTCAATGATGTCACGTTTCATATTTGCTATATCTTCAATATTTTTGCTAATATTGATAATATGTGGTACCTCATTGAACTCTATAATTGCGGCTGATAATAAAGTTTGAATAAGCTGTCCATCTTTAACTTGAATGGTAGTTTCTAAATTGAAGATTTCTCCTTTTTGTTTTAATTGTTGGATATAAAATTCGGCATCTTTATCATTAGTCCAAAAATTAAAATCAAGTAAAGATTTTCCAATGAGTTCTTCTTTTTTATATTGTGTGATAGTTTGAAAAGATTGATTTACATCTACAAAATTATAATTATCAGCTTTGATAATATTTATAGCATCGGGGCTGGCGTTAAAAATCATTCTAAATTTCTCTTCACTGATCTTGATTGATTTTTTAAGCTTTATAAAATGGTCAAGGTTTTTTTGTAAAACCAATAAATGAGGAACATTATCTACTTCTATGGTCTTAGCAGAAACTAAACCTTCGATAATATTGCCATTGGGATGGCGATATTTGGCTTGATAATTTTCTATATATCCTTGCTTTTTTATGGTTTCAATATAGGTTTGCCTTTGGTCTTTATCGGCCCATAAATTCAATTCAAAACCACTTTTGCCAATGTAGTCAGAATAGGATGCACCGAGGTTTTTTATAAAAGCATCATTGATATCGGTAAACGCATATGTTTCATCAAGTTTATTAATACTTGTGGGATCTGGTAAGGCATTAAAAATAGTTCGGAATTTTTTCTCACTTGATTGCAATGCTCTTTGAGTTTGTGTTAATGAACTGGTATCACCAATAATGACCAAAATATAATCTGTGTCGTTATAATTAAATACCTTAGCAGAAATAATTGCTGTATAAACTTTCCCTTTACTGTTTGTGAAATGTGCAGAAAATTCATTTACATAACCTTGGCTCTGCAGTAGTTTGGTATATTCTGAATGTTCCTCTTTATGATACCAAAAACCGAGATCTTCTACGGTCTTGTTGATGATCTCACTTTCTTGCAAGCCGGCGTATTTCTCGAATTTATTATTGACAGCAATAAACCTTTCGGTGTTTAGATCATGTATGCTAATGGCTTCAGAAACAGATTGAAATATTAATTCAAAAAGCGGATGATGTGATCTTCTTTTCGACAAATGTGAAATAGATTCTTGTTGTTGCAATAGAAGTGTAAAGTTTTCTATGCTCAGACTTAAGATGATTTTTTGTGTAGCGTCTAAAATCATGGTGTCTACACTAAACAAGCCAAAAAAAATGGGATCAGTTGTATTTGGAATTCGTTGTATATATGAAGAATAAAGAGGGTGGGTGGGTATGATGCTATATTTATCTAAATCAGAAAACAGTTGAGAGTCTTTGTCCTCTTCTATCATTCTTTGCATAAGTTCAAACATCAAATTATCAAAGTGATGATTCGTATCGTGCTGAAAATGTGATTTTAAGATTGTTGGCTTGTCTTGTAGAAAGCTAACGATATATACTGAATGTCCATGTAATTGTTCAGATATTACTCTTAATCCTTCTTGAAGATGTTGGTTAATCTTTGCTTGGTTAGTTATCGGTTTCATAAAATATTAATATTCATTTTGGCTGTCCACCAAAATCCCCCTAGAAATAAAATATACTAAAACAGGATAAAATCCCTTAATACTGCAATTTACACATTTTTTAGGTTCTACAATCAAATAATTTTCATATTTATGATCACTAATATTTAATAAGATAAGCTGGTATATTTTTCATAAATTTGCCATCAATTTTTCAATGAAATGGCACTACCTTCAGTATATATTAAGAATAAAAGAGCATCTTACGAATACTTTTTAGAAGAGAAATTTGTTGCTGGAATTCAATTAACAGGAACAGAAATTAAATCGATAAGATATGGGAAAGCAACGCTAACAGATGCATATTGTAGCTTTTTTGGTTTGGAACTTTTTGTAAGAGCCATGCACATTAGTGAGTATAAATTAGGCACGCATTATAATCACGAACCTAAGCGTGACCGTAAACTTTTGTTAACAAAGCGTGAATTAAAGAAGCTAAAGGTGAAAATTAATGAAAAAGGATATACTTTAGTGCCTGTATCTCTTTTTATAAATGATAAAGGCTTAGCCAAACTCCAATTTGCCTTGGCAAAAGGAAAACATACCTACGATAAAAGAGCTAGTCTAAAAGAAAAGGATATTAAAAGAGATATTGAAAGAGAAAAGTATTAGCCTAAATAAAAAAAACAAAAGAATGAGAAAACAACTATTTTTACTTGCCTTAATTATTGGAATGAGTACAAGTATATTACAAGCTCAAGACAAGGAAGAAATAACATGGTATACTTTTGAGGAAGCCATAGCTTTAAATACTGAAAATCCGAAACTGGTTTTCATTGATGTATATACAGATTGGTGTGGATGGTGTAAAAAAATGGATGCCTCAACTTTTGTAGATCCCATCATTGTGAAATATATGAATGAGCATTATTATTGTGTGAAATTAGATGCCGAACAAACTGAGGCTATACAATTTATGGGGAAAGAATTTGTAAATCCTAATCCTGAAGGAAGACGATCCACACATCAATTAGCAGCCTTATTATTGAATAATAAAATGAGCTATCCCAGTTATGCTTTCATGAATGGAGAGAATAAAATGTTGACGGTTGTTAATGGATATATGAACACAGAGAAGTTTAATCCCATCATCCATTGGTTTGGAGAAGGAGCCTATATAAATCAATCTTATCAAGATTATTCTGCTTCATTTTCTACTGAAAAATAGAACTATAAAAACAGCGAGCTTAGAAGGATTACTGTACCTAAGAATAATAGTAGATTAATTATTGTTTTATTTTCTATATAATAAGTCATGGCACGAATAAACCTATATTCGTGCCATGATTTTAATTGTTTGTTATATAGTATCTTACCTTAAGTTTTTGACTTAGGGGATTCTCATTCTGACAAACCTTTCTCTTTCAGAAGAGATTATTTTTTATTGTCAAAATCTGTTCGACTACTGAGTGTTATAATTGAAAGATTCTTCTTTTTCAATTTCTTGTTGAGCTTGTTTAGCTCATTATTCTCGTAATCCTCAAGTTCTTCTTGCATAATTTGAATATCCATTTTCAAATCAGCTAGACGAGAAATCTGAGTAGCGGAGGGTTTTCCTTGAAAAGACATTACTCCACTATAAATATCGGCAATTCGATCTCTTAATCTGACCTCCCCAGTAATTCTTCCATATTTTGTTGCGGAAATACTTTGATGCCAACTGTCCATTTCTTTTTCGAGTTCGGTTAATTCCTCTTTCAGTTTGCCTTGACTTTCACTTTGGTTTATTGCAGCTTGGTCTCTAATCTCTAAAATATGATGGTCCATAAAGGCTAAGTCTTCTAATAGGTCATAAGCTTCTATTAGTGTTTTATACCTTAAGTCTCTGTCTGCTGGGCTGTGATTAGAATTGGGATCGTATTTAATCTCAAATTGATGTTCGTAGATTTTATCTTTTTTATAAAGCTTTACATGGTATGTGCCCGGAGGATAGCTAGGTCCTACGAATGCTGCATTAAGCATCTGTGATGACTTGGGTACCTTGGGGGCTTTCATGCGCATATTCCACGGGACTCTATTGATTCCTTTTCCTTTACCTGCAGCCAATTCGCTTAGTAGTTCTCCATTCTCATCGAATATTTCCATATACATATCGCCAAACATATGCCGTTTCTTGAGGTAATAGGTTATCATAGGACTGCTCGAAGGATTAGAAGCCGAATAATCATTGTCTCCTTGTTGATCTATAGACCAACCCAGATAAGATATTAATGTAGGACGTGAATCTAGAAAAACAAGATCTTCGTTTAGTTTTTCTTTTTTCATACTTTGAAGAGGAGTGAGGTCGTCAATAATAAATATACCTCTACCATGAGTAGCGATAACTAAATCATTTTCTCTTTTTTGAAAAACCATGTCACGGACGGAAGCTTTAGGAATTCCACCATTAAACGGAACCCATTGCTTTCCTGCATCAATACTGATATACATTCCAAATTCAGTTCCAAGAAATAGTAAGTTTGGATTGCTAAAATCTTCCTTTATAATATGACAATAAATAGGGAGGTCATTAGTGATTAGACTAGTCCATGATTTCCCATAATCCGTGGTTTTAAACACATAAGCTTTTGAGTCACCACTTTTATGACCATCAAAAGTAGCATAGGCAGTACCAGGAAAATGAGAGGAGGCTTCCACATGAGAAACCCAAGTATGTTTTGGAAGTTCAGCAATATTATTACTTAAGTTTTCCCAGGTTTTTCCAGCATCACGAGTCAATTGGAGTTGGCCATCATCGCTGCCTACCCAAATTTCGTTTTTATCTAAAGGAGATTCTGTAATACAGAAAAGGGTACAATGGTTTTCTGCAGATGAATTGTCCACAGTGAGTCCTCCGGTTTCTTCTTGTTGTAATTTCTTCGGGTCATTAGTGCTCAAATCAGGACTAATGCTCGTCCAGCTCTCTCCTTGATCTGTGCTCAAATGCAAATACTGTGAACCCACATACATTCTTTTTCCATCTGGACTAAAACTCATCGGAGCATTCCAATTGAACCTTAATTCTTCTTGGCCCTCCTCAGCTTGCGGCTTAATGGTTTTCTGTTCTCCAGAATTCAAATATTTCTTAGAATAATTTCCACCTTGATATTGCCAATATACCAAATTAGGATCCACTTGATCTCTAAATACATTAAAGCCATCTCCATAGCCTAAAAATTGCCAATCTTTATTAGAAATCCCACCAGGACTTTTAGAGGGCGCATACCAAGAGCCATTGTCTTGTAAACCTCCATATACATGATAGGGGATGTCATTATCAACCGATACATGATAGAATTGTGATAAGGGTAAGTTACGAACCATCCGCCAAGTATTTCCTTTATCTACAGAGATATACATTCCTCCATCGCTACCTAAATATAGTATTCTATTGTCTTGCGGGCTGATCCATAAGGCATGTATATCACTATGTACATTTCCTCCACCAACAAATGGACTTTCAAAATTCTCACCTGCATTATCACTAACCACCATACTAAAACCGGGTTTATAAATTCTAGCGCTGTCTACAGGATCTGCCTTCATATATTGAAAGTAGAAAGGTCGTTCTCCCATTTGTGAATTAGAATTGACCATTTTCCAAGATTTACCAGAATCATCAGAACGATATAAAGCCGATTTCTTGGATTCTACTAGACCGTATATTCTCTGAGGATAAGCAGGGGAGACTTCAAGTGCAATTCTTCCTAGTTTACCTTCAGGAAGTCCTTTCGAGATTTTTTTCCATGATTCACCACCGTCGAAACTTTCAAATACTCCACTACTTTCTCCTCCTGAATGGAAGAAATAGGCTGTTCGTCTGAAATTCCACATACCTGCTATGAGGTGCTTGGAATCCAAAGGATCAATAATTAAACTACTACAACCAGTATTCTCGTCAACGAAAAGAACCTGATTCCAAGTTTTACCACCATCATTGGTTTTATAGACTCCTCTAGCGCTATCGGCTCTCCAAAGAGGACCCAAAGCTGCAGCATAAACAATATTACCATCTTCAGGATCAATCTGGATTTGACCTATTCGCTCTGTATCTTTTAATCCTAGGTTTTTCCATTTTTCACCACCATCGGTTGATTTATAAATTCCATCTCCAACAGAAGTACTATTTCTTACCCATACTTCGCCAGTTCCTACCCAAATGGTTTCTGGATTTTTTTGGTCTATAGTAATACAACCAATACTTTGGATGTGTTTGTCGAAAATAGATTTAAATGAAGTTCCTCCATTAGTACTTTTCCACACTCCTCCAGAGGCTGCTCCAACATATATTATATTGTGATTGGACTCTAAAGCATCGATAGCCGAAATCCTCCCACTCATGACAGCTGGACCGATTTCGCGTGCTTTATATTCTCCAAATGTATATTTACTTAATTTGATTTCTTTTTTTTGAGAGAAAGCAGAAAAACTCATGGATATGGCAAGAAAGAGGTAGAAAAATCTTTTCATGATAAGCTTTTTAGTGATCTAATGGTTGAATGATTGAATGGTTGAATGATTGAATGATTGAATGATTGAATGGTTTTTGAGTGATTAGTGAAAAATTCATAGTTAATTTTCAAGACTAAGGATTTATCTAACACTCAAAAACCACCTTATTAAAAATAGTCCTTTGAATTGTAAATTGCTCTATGCATGATATTTATTTGCCCGATTCAGGCTTGGTAAACATCTTATCGTCTATTTTTTTATCAAACTCCATACTTTCAATAGTAACAGAATTAGCCACTTGTCCATTCATCCTATTTTCGATATAAAAAGGCATCACCATACCATCTACTTCGTCGTAATTGCTAAAGAAAGACTCACTTAATACCTCAGCACCTTGCATTTGTATCTTTGCTGTCATTTTTATCATCAAGAATGAATCTGCGTCTAAATAAAATATTTTTTCGTTTCCTTCTTTATTGATGAGCTTTAAAAGTATGACTTCTGTTCCTTCAAAATCTTCTGTTCCTTCTAAGCTTAATTGAGAGCCTTTTTCTTTCCAATTCCATAATTCTCCATCCATGTCGGCTTGTTCTGCCATTTGCTGAGCTTCAGTTTCGCCTACTTCTTGCGCTTCAACTGAACCTGTCCATGGAGCCACGATATAACCTTTTTCACCATCATAAACTTGAATCATTTTTTGTCCTTGTATATCTACTTCCATGCGACTTTTCCCAGGTCTAACTTGCCATAATTCAAAATTAAAACTTTGACCCATTCTACCAGATTTTCCAATCATATGAATGGTTTTAATATTAGAAACAGCTTCTTGATTAATCGCTTCAAAGTGAGAATCTAGGACTTCTTGTAAATCTTGAGCGCTAGTTTGGCCTATAAAAGCAGCCATAATAGTAAGTAAAATAATTTTCATTGATTTCATTTTGTGAGGGTATTAGTTTATAATTATTGGTCTAAATTACTGATATTCTAAAATCTGTAATCATTTTATTCTTTAACAAAAATATAATATCGATTTTATGAATCAAATATTTCTTTTAATAATCTTAAAAAAAGAGTGTTTAAAACTCTGATATTGATTGAGAAAATCTAGCATCTATATGATGCTATTTTAATAAATGGTTACAATGATTCAATGATAAAAAACCTAATTGCTATATTAAGTGATTCTTGTGTCCTGTATTGTTTTGGATATTTGCTTATTATGGGGGGTGAGCTCCTTTTGGGATAGAGCTATATGTTCTAATACCTAAATAAGCATACTATTTAGGGAATAGCTCAATAGAAGAGCTATGATATTAGCAATATAATGCTTTTAGAATGATGGAAAACCTAATGATTAAGGCGAGAGGATGAATGAACTATAATCTTGTAAAAATACATCTAACTACAATAATATTAACCAAATACTCTTTTGAGGATGGCATCGATTCTAGCTGCGGGGTCTTTTCTTATTTTAGCCTCCTCTTTTTTTACTTCATCAAATAAAGCAGAAAGAGCTTTTTGAGTCACATAGTCTTCCAAGTCTGTATTTACAGCATTCCAAGCAGGTACAAACTGGGCCACTTGGTTATAAGCACCTGTTAATTCATTCCAACTCTTTTGAGTGCTAACTCCTTGATAAATAGGTTGGTTTAGGGTGTTGCCTACTTCTGGTTTAAACTGAGTGTATAATTGCTGATAGGTTTTTTTACGAAGATAGTTGGTGGCAGCAGTATCTCCACCATTTAATATACCAAAAGCATCTTGAATACTCATATTAGTAATGGCATTTACAAAAATAGGCTTGGCTTTTATCACTGCTTTTTCAGCTGCTTTATTCATGCTCTTTTCGGCATCTGTAATCAACTTGTCAATTCCAACAGCTTTTAGCATGGGATTGTCTTTATGTTGTGTGATGGCTTGTGCTTCTTTAGGAAGTAGGATTTTATAAGCAGCATTACCATAAAAGGCATTTGTAATACCAAGGTCTTTTACAGCAGACTCTGCTCCAATACTTAAGGCTCTTTTAAGACCTTTTACCACTTCACTTTCTGTTAATGCACTTGTGCCTGAATTGCTATTTTCATAGTCGGTCATTACTTGTTGCGCCACATCGCAAGAATTTAAAAAGAATATGAAGCTGATGCTTATAATGAGGTATTTTATTGTTTTCATTTATTTTGTTTTTGATTCGTGCAAAATTAGGCTTTTAATTTCAGAATTGAAATACCACTTTCTGTTTTGAGCTATTAATAGGATTTTTTAAGAGTTTTATTTAGAATGATGTTAAATTAAGAAGATTAACAAAATTCTATATTGATTATCAATTATATTTCAGACTTTTGTATTTATATATGAAACAATCGAATAGACATATCGGAATTTACCTCATCATCGCATTTTCTATTGCGTGGGTAAGTTTTGCATCCATCTTGAGTTTTCATATGCACAAAATCTATGGAGAAGATTTAATCGGTCAGCTTCATTACCTTAAAAGTGATCAAAAGCTTTCTCTAAAAAAAGATAATTCGACCACTTTTAAGATAGATTTTAATAATGGAAATTTGATTATTCAACAGAGTGAGTTAAGTTTCAATCATTATTTTCAAGTTGTTTCTTTGAGCCCTCAGCTCATTCAAAATGTTTTACAGGATTGTTATTTAACTCCGGTTCTTAGAGGACCTCCCTCGATTTCTTAGACTAATTCTTGTTTTTATTTTAAAAATAGATCGTTGATCTAAATAATTGGTATTGAACCAGTTTTTAAGGTATTGTTTTTATAAACACATTATTATAATAATTAGTTTTTCTAAGTTTTATTTTCTCCAAATTTAATTCAAATAGACAACAATTATTACCAATATAAAAGCAAGTTTTTTTAAGTTTAAATTCTCCAGGCGAAGTCAATGACTTCGCCTAACTTGTTTTAGATAAAACCTGAATTCTATTTATAAAGCTTAAGTAAATAATTTAAACTGGCTGAAGCATCAAAATAGAAGCCTTCTACTTGGAATTCATTGGGCAAAATCAACAAGTAATCATATTTCTCTTCCACTAAGCTTTGTTCTCCACTAAACTTAAATCCTAGGAAGTCAATCAAATCGTACTCGTGAGCGATATAAAGAATTTGGAAGGCACTTTCTTTGGCCAATCCATCGCCACTACTTAAAATGGCATCGTAAATCATCATGATTTGGTTTTGCACCTTGAGCTCATTTTCTTTATCAAAAAGGCTATAGTATGCAAACGCTTTAGCTTGCAAACTCTTGATCTCAAAAGGAAGAGTAATCAATATGGAATCTGAATATTGTATGATTTTTAAAAAATCATCTTTGACAAGTTCACTTTTACTATAATACTGTGAAATGCTATCCATATAGATGGGATGGGAATAGGGATTGTAGGATTCTTGAAAGATAAATCCATAATAAAGATGCCGTTTTTCTTGTAGGCTCAAATTGCTATCCCCCTCTAAAAATGCTGACCAAAGTTTAGGATAATAAAATGAGGAGTCTGCAAATTTTATTTGTGCTTCAATTTCTTGATAATGGACTCCTCTAAATAAATTATTTTGGGCATTAATAGTAGGTTTGAGAAGAAATAAGTTGACGAGTACGAAATAGGTTATTAGCTTGAATATCATTGTTTTCTTCTTTGTTTTTTTAGAAAGTATGCCTTAATTCTCTTTTGAGCATTCTTTTCTAAATTCCTATAAAAGAACTGATAATCGTTGGCATGATAAACGCCTTTAGGAAAAAAAGATTTTCCTTCCGTATAAAAATCATCAGGGTTAGGAGTGGATACAACTAGTGCTCCTGTTGATAGGTCAATTTGAGCATTGGTATACTCAACTTGATCAGGTAGTGCTTTATGGTTTGTATCGAAGAATACTGCTCCTAGGTTTTTACTTGACGGCGCTAGGGAATTATCAGTTGTCCACGTTAAAGGGTTCACACAAGCTGCTGTTGCCAATAAGACAGGAGAACCTGTAGTATTTGGAGCTTGCGTATTATAAGTGATGATTACCCCATTATCTGTTTCCCCTTGAGCGATTTTGAGTTGAGGATAATTTGCTAAATCTTCTGCTGTAATTGAATATCCAATTAAATATGCCGCAATGAGTTGTTCTTGTAATTCCTGATCATTGAATAATTCTTTCATTAAATCGATGCCTAAAATGCTTCCTTGGCTATGACCAGCCAGAATAAAAGGTCTGCCGTGATTGAGGTTTTTTAGATAATACAATAGGGCTTTCTTTATTTCAGAATAGGCGATGCTATAATATTTATCATGTTCTTCTTTAGGCAAAGTAAGGCAAGCAATGCTCATCTGAGGATAATAAGGAGCAAACATATTGGCTGAGTTAAAAAATACGCTAGCTTGCTCTAGATATACTCCTTTAGCTTTTTCTCTCAGTTCGACATCGTTAAGTTTCATGTTATCTGGTGTAGATGAGAAATATACGGTGGGATAGATATAAAAAACATCTGCTTGATATTGTAGTTTTTGTTCTGCTTTTACAATCCAGTTTTTGTCTTGCTCATAAACGCAAGTTTCTTGGGCATTTGAATTGTAGAGGATGGATAATAATATGCTTAGGGCGAGAATAGATTTGGATGATTTTGTAGAAAAGGATTTCATTTTATATGCTGTTAATTGATTATAGTCAAATTATTCTTTTGAGAACTAAATGGAAATTAATTGATTTCCCTAAAGCGCTAATACGATAAAGGTAAGAAATCTGTTAAAACAGAGGACCCTTTTGGTTTAAAAAATATAAAATTATGGTTTAAGAGAGCAATAATGAAAATTTGTTAAGTTAGACTCAATTTTTTAAGTTTTGAAGCATGGTATCTAGTTCGATGCTGTTTAGTTGAAGGTTTAAATGAGCGATGATAGCTTCATTAGTGGAGCAGTATTTGTAATTGGGGTTATTAAGTCTATCTATATAAAGGTGAATAACAACTATAGTTTGAGGATATTCAACTAAATAGCCTAGCTTATAATCATGCAGCTTTTCATTATTTCGGGCTTTCATTAACTCGTCTACCAGGCTGCTTCCTCTAGGATGTGAAAGGTTTCTGATGTCGATTAGAATTTTTGAACATCCAGACCATTTAGGATGGTTTTGAATTATTTCTTGGCTATCCAAGTATTCCTGTATTGTAAATTCATCTTTATACTGTATAATTAGAAGTTGTGGGTCTTCAAAGTATTGATAATTATATTCCATGATGTGGGAGTTTTTATTGAGCGTTAAACAATTTCACAATTGTTTGTCTTGAGAATAAAACACAAAACAGGTAAAATATTTGATGGTTACTACAAAAGTAATCAAACTTATTAAAAGACTAGTTTGTAATTAGTTAATAGATTGTTATTAACAAGGCTGATTAAAATGTTTCTCCAATTTTAAAATAGACTCCCCAATCACCATCGCCAATAGCGATGTCCATACCCACATTCATCTTGTTTTTTGGGAAAACCATATAGCGGAAACCCAAACCTGCACCAGGTAGTATTTTACCCTCGTCTGACTCATTGACAGCATTAAAAACCGTAGCTAAACCTGCAAAACCAACAAAGCCTAATTTCTTCCAGGGGTTTAATCTGTATTCTCCCTGTAAGGCTAACATTTGATTTCCTCTATATTTTCCTTGGGTGTATCCTCTAATATCATTTCTGCCCACCACAAATTGTTGGTTGAAGTTTAAATCGCCTATTCCAAAACCACCATAGAGGCGTAATCCAATCACATCTTTTTCATTTTTCATGGAAATAAAATGGTTATAATCAAATTCTATCTTATCAGAAACGAATTTGTTATCTAATAAAGAAGGAAAGGTGGAGTATTTGATATTTACAATCAGACCCTTAAGTGGATAATATACATTGTCTCTTCTGTCATAGGAAATAATTCCTCCTAAGCCATTAAAAAAGGTGGTTTCTTTGATGCCTTCACCAATATCAAAATTAGTTTCCATTTTCATATAGGTATAATTAAAACCCAAATAAAGGCCATGAACTATTTTTCTTTGCAATTCTACCTTGAAAATATCTGCAACAGTATTGTAATCAATATATCCAGGGGATAAGGGATTATCCCAGAAGAATTGAAAATTGATATTACCTCTACCACCAAAAAGAGAAGCTCTCCATCTATCTTGATTAAAATAGAACTTATTGAAGACCATGGCAAACCAAGTCTTTTCAGTGGAATAAATTCCAATAGCACCACTTATGGAAGAAGGAGAAATAGTATCTTTCTTATTAAGCTTATACATCATCATGGGTAGGGCTCCAAAAGAGAAGCCCATGCTACGATCGTAGTTGAGATAGGGGATGGGAACAAAATTAATATTCTTTTCTGTGGAGTCTGCAACTATGATATCAGTCTGAGCCTTTGAAATTGGAATCTCAATAAGGATTAAAAGAAGAACGAGTAAACAGAGTAATTTTGAATTCATTTTTGCGTTTTGGGTTCATGAAATAAAATTAAGAAAAAAAATTCTATTTCAAAGAATAATTATCCTTTAGCAAGGTTTTTTGATGAGTATTGCCTTCAAAATCAATAAATTCAAGTTCTATAGTATCCTCTTTTTTGGTGTAGTGTATGTATTGACAGAAATCAGATTCTTCATTAAAACTGATTTCTCCAATTTTCAAAATCTTCATTTTAGGTTCTATTCCCGCCGCTTCAGCAGGACTTCCTTGTATAATGGTTTGGACATAAGCGCCTAGCTTCTCTGAATATCCAATGCCAAGTCCAAATGTGTACTGATCAATCTTTTGTTCTTCTTGGGCTCGAAAATAAAGTAGCTGATCTTCCCAATCAATGGTAACTATCCAATTGGAGAATATCTTACTTCCTAAAAGTCCATTTCCACCCGATTCCAATAAAACATTTCTAAATTTCAAATTTTCATGATATAGGCTGTCCACAATGGTGATTTCATCTTTCTTTACTAAAGTCTTACCCACAATACCCGATTGTGAAAATCCAGTTTCAAAAGTGGTTTTCTCTATGAGTTCGTATTCTTTTAGTTTTTCAAAAGCACTATTAGGTATTGATAAAGAACCATTTGAACCATAATCAACTTTGATGTGATTGATACTCTTGTCACCGATTTTTAAATCGATAAATTGACTGTATTGCTTATCTGTTTCAAATGGAATGGTAAAAGTTTCTTTATCAGCCTCCTCTATTTTTTCATTACTTAAGGTGATTTCTTCTTTTTTATAATCGATGGTCCAATTGCAAAAATGCATCACATTACTTCCTAAGATTCCATCAAGTTTCATACATCTTAATACTGGATTGGCATTAAAATCACCTACAAAGCTGGTTTGATTATAAAACTCAATTCCGTTTATGGAAAGGGTATCCACATTCACATATTTTACTTTGGTTCTATTATTATCAGAATCTTTGAGGTGACCCGTACTCACTTGTTTGAAATCCAATTCTTCTTGCATTTCTTCGGAGATGCTATTAATGGCTCCAGTATCAAATAAAAAGCGATAGGTTTTTCCATTTATTTCTACGGGAATGATGATAACGCCCTTTATCAATTCCATATTAATGGTCTCTGTAAAGTCTTGCTTTGTGATACTTCCTGATTGAAAAGTCTCCGACCAAGAAGGTGCACAGGAGTTAAGAACGGATAAACCTAAGACAATAGAAATTAAAAATGATAAAGATTGTAATGATTTCATATGGAGTTATTTATTAAGATTACTTGAATAAATACTTTTAGCTTTGTCCCTAAGGTTATAAAAAGAAGATAGTACTTCTCCATAAGCTCCAGTACTTCGAATAGCCATCAGATCACCTCGTTTAGTTTTTGGCAAAACAATGGCTTTACCGAAGCAATCAGATGATTCACAAATGGGACCGACTACATCATACTTTTCTGTTTCGGTTTCAAAAGTTGTGATATTTTCCACTTTATGATAAGCCTGATAAAGTGCAGGTCGAATGAGTTCTGTCATACCTGCATCAATAATTGCGAAGTTGGTTTTTATGCCTTTCTTAATGTAGAGTACTTTAGAAATGAGTGTTCCACACTGTGCAGTGATTGCTCTACCTAATTCAAAGTGTAATTCTTGCTTTGGGCGAAGTTCTAGCAGTTCGTGAAAGAGTTGGAAAAAGCTCTGGAAATCAGGAATGGCATTTTCATCAGGATTCTCATAATCAATTCCCAATCCTCCTCCTACATTGATGTGGTCCACTATAATGTGATTAGAGTAAAACCATTGCTGAATCTCATTAACCCGTAAACACAAGCTTCTAAAGGCACTTAGATCTCTGATTTGAGATCCTATGTGAAAATGCAAGCCAATTAGCTTTAAATGCTTCAAGTCTTTTAATCTTAAAATAACATCCTCTAATTCCCAACGATTGATTCCGAATTTATTTTCCTCTAAACCAGTGGTGATATAATGATGGGTCTTGGCATTTACATTTGGGTTGATTCTTAGGGCTATAGATGCAATTTTGTTTTTCTTCTCAGCCAATTCATTAATCACTTCCATTTCGGGTAAAGATTCACAATTGAAGCAAAATATATCATGATCGAGAGCAGTATTGATCTCTGCATCCGATTTTCCAACTCCAGCAAAAGCAATTTTAGAGGAGGGGAAGTTTGTAGCAATAGCCTTTGAAACCTCATTTCCACTCACACAATCAGCTCCAAAACCATAACTTTGTATGAGTTCTAAGATTTCATTATTGGTATTTGCTTTAAAAGCATAATGCACATGATAATTATGTTTTTGAGAAGCTTCTTTTAGGGATTCCAAGGTTTGTTTGAGCAATTCCATGTCATAATAGTAAAATGGAGTAGCTTGGTCTTTAAATAATTGTAGTTCTTGTATAGTAAACATCTTAGAATAATTTTTGGTGGAGTGAGACCAATGAATCTGTTTTATGAGTAGTTTGTACCAATAGCGATACATTATGACGACTTCCACCATAGGAAATCATACGGATAGGGATATGTCTTAGGGCATCGAAGATTCTGACGGCATATCCTTTGCTTTCAGCTATAAAATCGCCTACTACACAAATAATACTTAGGTCGGTTTCTACTTCTACCATTCCATATTTCTCTAACTCTTTTACTATTTCTTTTATTTTTGAGATATCATCAATGGTTACGGAAACAGCTACTTCCGAAGTGGTAATCATATCGATAGGTGTCTTGTAAGTCTCAAAAATCTCAAATACTTTTCTTAGGAAACCATAAGCCAAAAGCATTCTGCCACTTTTGATCTTAATGGCTGTAATACCATCTTTAGCAGCTATTGATTTAATGCCCTCCCCAGTGATATTGCTGGAGATTAGAGTGCCATGAGCTTTGGGTTCCATGGTGTTTTTTAGTCGGACGGGAATATTCGCTTTCTTAGCTGGAAGTACAGACGATGGGTGTAATATTTTAGCTCCAAAATAAGCCAATTCCGCTGCTTCATCAAAGGATAAGTGGGTGAGGGCTTGTGTGTTTTCAACATATCTAGGATCGTTATTGTGCATGCCATCAATATCGGTCCAAATTTGAATCTCATCGGCACCTATAGCAGCTCCAATTAAGGATGCTGAATAATCGCTTCCTCCTCTTTTTAGATTATCAATTTCTCCATAGGTATTTCTACAGATATATCCTTGGGTGATGATAATATCATGATGACCATAGCTGTTTAACATCTGTTGAAGGTTTTCTTTTATATAATTCAAATCTGGTTCACCTTCTTTATTAATGCGCATGAAATCTAAAGCAGACAACAAGTGACTACCTATATTTTGTTCTTTTAAGTAGAAGTATAAAAGAGAAGTAGATAATAATTCCCCTTGGGCTAAAACGGATTTTTCTTCAAAGAGGGTAAACATATCTTCAGTAAACGAACGAAGGTGCTTAAAATGAGATTTTAATAGTTCTTGACCAATTTCATGGTATTCTTTACTAGAAAAGAGTTCTATTACATGTTTCTTGTATTGATCTTCAAGAGCAGAAATCTGTTTATTTGCCTGTTTATGGTCCTTTTTATACAAGGATTTAATAATTTCGACTAAGCTATTAGTTGTGCCCGACATGGCAGACAAAACAATGATTTTCTTTCCAGGAATCTGAATTAAAGAAGCAAGCTCTTTTATTCGTTCTGGTGAACCTACAGAGGTTCCTCCAAATTTTAATACAATCATGTTTATGTTGTTTTTTGTTGTTTTAGTTCTGACAGAAATCTGATTTAGCATGAAGCAAGAAGATAAATTCTCCTAAATTTAAGTTTCAGGCTTCTCAAAATAGATTTTTGAATTAATGAACTTCATTATACATCAGGCCATTGTCATACATGTTCACTAATAATGGATAGATGAATTTGCAAAGATAATTTTTTAAGAATTTTGAGAAAGAAACCGAGGTTAATATTATGTTATAATTGTCATTGTGAAACAAAAACAAGGTCTATCTCCTCGGTTTTCGTTTTTTGTTATACTTTGTGTTAACGCATGGCATATATTTAGTCATGGGAAGTTTCAGTAGTTCTGAAAGTTTTTTGATTTCTCTACTGGCTTGTTCGCGTTCTGTAATTCTTTTAATGGTAAGCCTTTCTCTATGGTTGCCATTTAATAAACAGATATCGTAATAGGTGGTGGAGCCCGTAATAGATCTTCTATTGGACCTACTTAAAGTGGCGCTTTCCTCATGGTTTTGCATTAATGTAATATAGGAGTAGGGTTCTAGCGATTTCCATTTTCCTTGACGGATACCAAAGAAACAATTATAATCCCGGTAAGTGTTTTCTTCAAGGTTGATTTGGACCCCACTTCTTGTAAAGGCAATAAATATTCCAGCCAAAATAAACAAAGCACCTATGTATATATTACTATATGCTCCAACAATACCAACAAATAGAAACACATAACCTGAGAAGCTAAGACTAGGAGGGAATGATTTCCCAAAGGAGTGTGTGAGAATCTGCGACATCATTGGTGTTGTTTTTACACCTCAAAGATAAGCATTATTCTCCTCGTAAGAATTTAAAATATTCTTTTAAAACGATGTCGTTCAGTTCTCTTGGAGTGAAGATTTCGAGCAATTGTGAATTGGGTGAGTTAACGAGCTCTACCAAAGAAGGAGATAAATCGTCTTTTTCAGTGCAAAGTCGATATTCCAATCCTGATTCCATTGCTAGTGTTCGGGCTACTCGACCATGAGGAGTCTCAAATAAATCAATTTGGCCACTTTTCAAGGGTCCATCTATAAAACGGAAGATACCACCGCCTCCATTATTGATGAGGATGATTTTGAAATTGGAATTAAGGTAATTATTCCAGAGGGCGTTATTGTCGTAGAAGAAGCTAAGGTCACCAGTGATGAGTATCGTTTGCCCTTTGTATTTTTGACTCTGTCCTAAAGCGGTAGAAACGCTACCATCTATTCCACTTACGCCTCGATTACAGTCTATTACCATCTCTTTAGTGAATTTGAAGAATTGAGAATAACGAATAGGAGTGCTGTTGGCAAAGTGTAAATAAGCTTTCTTTGGTAATGACTTTTGTAACTCAGCATAAACTAATAAATCGGAGAATGGTATATTGCTCAAGTAATACCTATGTAATTTTTGGGCTTGTTTTACTATTTTGCTCCAAGAGGTCTGATATTTTGAAGCCTTTTCATCCTCATTTAAGAAAAGGCTTAAAACGGTGGCCTCCTCAGATTGAATATGTTCCTTTAAATGAAAAAAGGTATTTGGAGCTTTTGTATCTAAGCTGATATGCCAATGTTCGTATTCCGTTTCTTTGCGGAGCCAAGCTTTTATCTTTTTACTCACGATATGTCCACCTATACTAATCGCTAAATCTGGAAAAAAGCGTGATTCGTTTTTATTGTTTATTTGAGTGAGTACCTGATCTATATGACTAACAAAATCGGAGGAATGCATGTTTGAAGTGCTCTCTGTCATGATAACAGCACCTTGTGAAGCTAGTTTCTTTAGTAGTTGCTTGAGCTCTGGATCAGGGAGGTGTTGTCCGATAATGATTAATTTCTTTTCAGCTTGATTCCATTTGTTGAGAAGATTTAGTTTTTTATCATTTGATAATGCTGTATCTATCTTTGATTTCTTAAATGGGATAAGAGCATGCTTCTCTTTTTCTTTTAAATCGTAAATGGGTTCATCAAGAGGAACGTTAATATGTACCGGCCCTTGAACTGGATTTTGACCCGCTTCTATGGTTTCAAAAACTAATCTTTGAAAGTCTTCTTCATCCTTTTTAGATTGAATATCTTCAGGCAGCTGCACAGATTTTCTAATGAAATTATGATACACGTTTTGCTGAACAATAGCTTGGCCATCGCCTTGATCTATTAGATATTCGGGTCGGTCTGCCGATAGAACAATTAGAGGAATCTGCTGATAATAAGCCTCAGCTATAGCTGGAGCATAATTGAGTAGGGCAGTGCCAGAGGTACAATTGAGCACCACGGGACAACGAGATTTTTGAGCCAAACCCAAAGCAAAAAAACCAGCGCTTCTTTCATCAATAATGCTATGGATATTAAATTCGGGATATTCCGGAAAGGTGAGCATCATGGGAGCGTTTCTACTGCCAGGAGAAATCACTATGTCTTTAATGCCCTCTTGAATAAATATCTGTACCAAAAGTTCCAGGCCGGGTTTATTAGAAATCATAGGCAAATTTCTGTTTTTTTACTTGATGATGCAAGGATTTTTTTGACAGGAAGTTTGAAGGTTGAATCTCGAAGCGATCGAAGAGTCAAAAGCCGAATTCCAAAATTCTATTCTTTCACAAATTTTATAATCTGTTCATTATCAATTTTAGAAAAATAAACACCTGGTTCAAGACTTTCTACATTTATTTGGATCTTTGAAGAAGAATGCCTGCTTTGTATTAATTCTCTGCCTGAAATATCAAAGATTTGAACAAGTTCGATATCTTGAGAGCAGCGCAAGTTAAGTAGTTCTGAGCAGGGGATAGGGAAGACCTCTATTTGATGGTGGCTGTTGTTGTATTCTGAAATGGCCAAAGGTTCTCCAATAGTCCAGTTACTTCCAAAGTGATTGTCTAAAGAATCAGCAATTAAACTGATATAATCATCAGCTTCTAATAGCACAGGCCAAGGCTGTTCTGGTAAAAATTTAATATGATCAATTATTATCCCATGTTGGTTTAAGAGAACTACCTTTTCTCCTTCGTTGGAGAGCTTTCCTGAAGTCCATTCAAATAGTTGTCCCGGAACATGGCTAAATAAGCTTTTATCCTTAGCTATTAGTATTTTTTCGTTGGCTTCTAATTGGGTTCCATTTGGAAAGGTAAACTCAATCCCAATAGATAACTGATAATTACTGATATCGATAGTAATATCTGAGGAGTTATGAATTCTGATAAATTCTTTATCTACATTCCAAGGGTGAAAATAATAAAGGTCGGAGATATGGACTTTCTTCTCCTTATTTAAAGCAGAATAAGGAGCGCCCAGATCTTCTCCATCTAGGCCAGCATTAATAGCTCCAGAACCAGAAAGTAATTGGAAATTATAGAAATCAGGGTTGCTAAATTGAGGATTCATCCACTGGTTACTAGCTCCTAACATGGCATCATTATCGTAAATATTTTGTTCGCTTAAAGCTATGGAAACATCATCCACTTTTATTGGGCTTTTGCTGGAATTGGAAAGAATAGAATTTTTGATATCTAAGAATCCCCCTCCCGCACCAATGTTTTTTTCAAAAACAGATGCTGCATGAACATTGGCATAGAAGGTATTATGATTAACGATTCCTTCTCCTAGATCTTTAATTCCAATTCCTAAGTTACAGTAAGTTATGGTATTGTTTAGCATTATTGCAGTTGAAGATTGTCCTATGGAAATCCCCTTATCTGTGATTTCATCGATATGACAATTTTCAATCAGGATGTCTTTACTTTCTTCTCCCAAATCTATTCCATCGCTATTAGAACCGTAAAATTTTTCAATAGTTGAGTTTCTTATGATACCATTGGTAACCCCATCATAGTCAATGGCATCTGTATCAACTTGTTCGTTCCCAATAAAGTGACAGTTATCGATGATACAATCTCCATATTTAACATTGATTAAATCTCCTGTAACTTTTGAATGAAGTAGGCTATTGTTCAGACTAATATTGGATTGATGAGCATAAATTGGGCTATCAAAATTATCATCTAGGAGCAGATGATCCATAATGACCTCACTATTAAAAATGGAAATGGCCGCCTTATGGAAAACGGGATGGAGGCCTGTGGATGCGTCTCTTATTTCTAGGTGTGTCAAATGACTGGGACTACTGGCATTGTCAAACAATAGAATGTTCCAAGAGTCTGCACCATATTCTTGATTGGCTTTGAAAATTACGGGTTGTGATTCGCTTCCATTTACTTGTAGATCTCCTTGAACCCTCATGCCTGCGTTTTCTGGAAACCAGATTTCCACACCTGGATCAATGCTTAAAGATATATTTGGCATGATATTTAAATCCCCAGAAGCCAAATATGGAGAGCAGTCTATACTTAAAGAGGTATTCTCAGTAATTTCTAAAGGCAACAGGCAAGCATCGGTACTTTGGTAATTGGCGATAAAGCCAGAGTCAGATTCTAGGCTAATATCTAGAATTTCTTCTGTGGAAATAAAAGCATTGGAGATGCCACTAACCGTAAAAGACAAATCAAAGCTGATATCACCACTTTTGTGACTGATTTGATGGATTTCAACAGCAATCACATTTTGGCTTTCTAAGCTCATATCTTCAAATGTATATTCAATTAAATCATCTTCATCAGAGCCTAAAATGTTTTCCAGAGCTCTGGTTCTGTAATTAATATCGCCTTCGGGCATATTGTTTCTAATGATTTCCGTTCCATTGAGGTATACAATAATCCCATCGTCTCTTCTTAGTTTTATATGACCGGTGATGGATTCAGCAATTTCTTGATATTCAAATGATTTTCGGAAATAGCTGGTAATATATTTGTCATCTTCATCACCACCATAGGAAATTATTGTGTTTTCGTCTTCATCACCGTAACCTAATTCTGCTTGACCTATAGACCAAGACGAGTCATCAAAATCGCTTTCCTTCCAGGTGCTTCCTAAGTCTTCACCTAAATCGTGATATTTCCAATCGTCTTCCAAATTAATTAGGGAAGTATTAAATATGGCATTCCATCCTTGAAATTCAAATCCTGGATTTGTTTCTGCTTTAAGTTGAAAAGTCATATCCTGAAAATATGGGCCTTGCCAAGGTTGAGAAGGGATTGTGAAGTCGTCGATGTAAATATTTCCAGCATTATTAGGAATGCAGTTGGTTTGGAGCTGGTGAATAGGACCCATCCCAAAAAAGTCTTGCAGGTCTTCCATCATAAACTCATGGCGCTCTAAGGCAAATTCTTTAATAACTTCTACTTCTTCTTCCCAGAATTCTACACTTTCAATGCCATCCCCATAAACAGAAGTAGTTCCAGAATATTTATCCACATGATAAGGGATTTCTTGGTCTATAGTGGCTGCAAATTCATCTATAAGAGGCAATAAGCGTTGAGGATGGTAGGAGGTGAAAATATGGTCGTTAAATCTTTGTACAAAGAATTGAGCATATTCCTCATTTTGAAAGATGCTCTCGAACCAATATTGGGCAAAGTCATAATAATTGTCTTCCGAAGGAACTGCAAACTCAGTAATGGAGTAATTCGATTCAATAAATGCACGATCTAAATCAGCAAATATAAACTGCCATTTCCCTCCTTCTTTAGGTTTCCAATAATTAATATTATGTCCCCAGCTGTAATTGGCTGACCATATTTGAGTGATCCAATAATTGGTGAAATTTTCCAGATCTACTTTATTTGATAGGGATTGAAAATTACTTTCTATGCTAAGGTCATTATTAAATAATGTCTCCATTTCTAAGTATTGTTCATCACTGCCTTCCTCAATTTCTCCTTCATTTTTAATTAAATCATAGCTACCGGATTCCATATCATAGGTGGTTTCAATAAAACCATCATCAATTCTTGAACGAATATTATGGATTCCTAAATATTCTCCATTTATAAAAACTATACTAGGCCTAAAACCTTGGTGAGGAATATGGGTGTTTTCTTGGGCCATCTCCTGTGCTAATCCATCTCTAAATATCGTTTCGGACCAATCGCTACCACTTGCGCGTAGTATGATTTCATTATATGAATTCCTTTCTCTATCATCAAAAACAGGATAGTCTAAACTATTATTTCCATATTCTTTTCTAAAATAGATGCCCAGCATTTTCTGGGGCAGTTGCCAACTAAACTTCCCATTTACTTTAACGCCTGCTATTTCATTAAAGACAGAGCGGTTGTTATCATTGTTTTCAAAGAGTTCTATGTTTATCGGATATTCCCATTCAGGTTTGAAGTCTTGGACATAAATACCATTATCATCATCCCAAAAATATTCATCATCACAAACCAAAGACACTATGGGTAGTTCTCTATCCAGTAAGCTATCGTCGAAGAAGTAGGAATGGGTGATAATAGGCCCCGGAATGTGCTGCGATTGGAATACCCGAGCACGAAGAAAAGTAGTATGGCTAATGGGGATGGCTTGAGAATATAATGGGTCGTCGATAGCAGGAGTGGAGCCGTCAGTGGTATAATGGATTTCCCCGCTGATACTACTTAACTCTACCCATTGTTCGGTCTGGTAAAATCCACCCTTAATGGAGAACTTGGGCTCGTAATAGGTGATGCCAATAAATGGAGTGGAGGCATTATTTGAAGAAGCAGGACTAGGACTACTAAACCAATATAAAGAAGAAGCACCATCTATATGACGGCCATAACTGATATTTGTTTTTTGGGCTGGAAAAACAAGGCTGTCTACCATGTTTTGATTTTCGTCGAATAAGCCAATTTCTTCTCCATCGCTACTTAATTTAAATGAAGTATGAAGGCCTGTGTCTTGGCCATCTGCCCAAATTATCAAAAATCCGTGAGCGGGAATAGTAGTTCCTGATGGAAAAGACCATTTGCCGGGTTCATCTAGGTTATCTGTAAGTGAATAATTGGAAAGGTTCACTTCGCCAGATGAGTTGTTATAGATTTCTACCCAATCGGAACTTTCGTCAAAGTCAGGGTCATAAATAATAGAAGAATTCGCCGCCATTAATTCATTAATGGTAAGTTGGGCTTTGATAGGTTGGTAAATGAAAATAACTAGTAGGATTAAAATAATTTTAAGTATTCTCATAGCTGGCAAATATATGAAATAATCTTTTTAGGCTTGTAATGTAACATGTCAGTAAGAAATTCTATTGAATTGCTTTGAACAGCTACTCATTAGCCCAGGGCAAACTCATACTTTCAGTTTTAATTAAAAAATCAACGATTAAATTAAAAAAAGAAAAAGCTGTCCACTAATTCCACTAATTTTCACGGATTACTTCTACAAACAGAGTACAATAAAGCTGAACTTTGTTTGCAATCTGTGTTAATTTGCGGAAATCTGTGGACAAATTAAAAGTATGCGTTTGCCCTGCTAATTAGCCTGCCTTATGCACTTTGATTAAACCCATCGATTAATTTAAAAGCTTTTTCTTTATCTGATTCTAAGTTTTTTAACTTTTAATGTGGCAAAGCCGCCGGAAGAAACTTGCCAAGGAGCAATCGTTCCCATCAATTGATCTTTTAAATTAGCGATAATTCCATTATCGATAAAAATCTGGTTTACCAGTTCTGCCTCCATTGGTTTTCCTTCAAATACTGTAATTAATTTTGAGTCCATATATTTCTTGTTTTTTCTATAGATAGTTTCTTTAGTAGTTGCTTGAACTCTGGATCAGGGAGGTGTTGTCCGATAATGATTAATTTTTTTCAGCTTGATTCCATTTGTTGAGAAGATCTAGTTTTTTCTCTTTTGATAATGCTGAATCTATCTTTGATTTCTTAAATGGGATAAGAGCATGCTTCTCTTTTTCTTTTAAATCGTAAATGAGTTAATCAGGAGGAACGTTAATATGTACAGGCCCTTGAACTGGGTTTTGACCCGCTTCATGGTTTCAAAAACTAATCTTTGATAGTTTTTTTCATCCTTTTTAGATTGAATATCTTCAGGTAGTTGTACAGATTTTCTAATGAAATTTTGATAAACGTTTTGCTGAACAATAGCTTGGCCATCTCCTTGATCTATTAGATATTCGGGTCGGTCTGCCCATAGAACAATTTATTCGATTTTATATGTTCCACCAATTCAAAATCTTGACCATTTCTATATTTTATTTTAACCAAGCCTAAGCCTCGATGCATATAGGTTTCAGCTACTGTTTCTTGCATTGGATATGTGGTGTATTTATATACATCTTTTATATATTGACCATTTATAGACAATGAATCTAGATGAATTGCTTCTTCTAAATTAAATATTCTATCTGTATTACTTCCCGTTCCTAAGAAGTAATAACAAACTGAACCAAAAAAGATATTAAAATCAAATCCATTCATGGTTTTAACCATCTCGAAAGTGAATTCATTCTCTTCATCAGGAAATTCACCGCGCGTACGAACATTAAACATATAAAAACATGAACTTTCGCAATAGGGAGAAGAATCGTCTGAGATTGTACTTTTTCCATTCTTAGCATAACTTATATTATAAGTGGTAGTAGAAGAAGAATTCACTTCAACCATATTAATCTTATCACCTTCAGAATAGGGAAGCCACTGTATATCTCTATCGGCAAATGGATTGGGGCACTCGGCTTTTTCACATGGATCACAAGAGAACAAGACGAACAATGATATAAAATAAAGGTAGTTAAAGTATTTCATGAATGAGGCAATTTTTATTTGGGATTTAAACCGTAAATATATTGAAAATAGTTTTTCTTTTACGTCAGGGGTAGATTTTTTAGAATAAAAAAAGAGGATATCAAATTAATGACATCCTCCAAAATATTTTTAAAAGCTTAAGGCTTAAATATGAATCACTTCACCATAAGCATCCGCAACCGCTTCCATAATAGCTTCTGACATAGTAGGATGGGGGTGAACTGCTTCAATGATTTCACGTCCTGTAGTTTCTAGTTTACGAGCTACTACAGCTTCCGCAATCATCTCAGTAACGTGATCACCAATCATGTGGCAACCTAACCACTCACCATATTTGGCATCGAAGATTACTTTTACAAAACCGTCTTTATGTCCAGCAGCACTGGCTTTTCCACTAGCAGAGAATGGGAATTTACCCACTTTGATTTCGTGTCCGGCTTCTTTGGCTTGTGCTTCTGTTAAACCAACACTGGCGATTTCTGGCTGAGTATAGGTACAACCTGGATTATTTCCATAATCTAATGGTGTGGGATGATGACCTGCGATTTTTTCAACGCAGATGATTCCTTCGTGACTTGCAGTATGAGCCAAAGCAGGACCAGGAACGATATCGCCAATGGCATAATATCCTTCTACATTGGTCTTGTAAAACTCGTCAACCAATACTTTACCGCGATCTACATCAATTCCAACCTCCTCTAATCCGATTCCTTCAATATTGGTTTGAATTCCAACAGCAGAAAGAACGATATCAGCTTCAACAGTTTCTTCACCTTTTTTGGTCTTAATTAAAACCTGGCATTTGTCACCAGTAGTATCTACGCTTAAAACTTCACTTTTCACCATCACTTTAATACCGGCTTTTTTGAAGCTTCTGCCCAATTGCTTACTCACGTCTATATCTTCCACTGGAACGATATTGTCCATAAACTCAACTAAAGTAACCTTGGTACCTATGCTATTATAAAAATGAGCAAATTCAGAACCAATGGCTCCAGAACCCACAACAACCATAGATTCTGGTTTTTTGTCTAAAGTCATGGCTTTTCTATAACCGATAATCTTATTTCCATCTTGAGGAAGGTTTGGTAATTCGCGTGAACGAGCACCAGTGGCAATGATGATGTTTTCGGCACTGTATTCAGTGACTTTTCCATCCGCATCGGTTACTTCTATTTTTTTACCTGGTTTTAGTTTTCCAAAACCAGAAATTAAATCTACTTTATTCTTTTTGAAAAGAAATTGAATTCCCTTACTCATGCCTTCAGCAACGCCACGGCTTCTTTTTACTATGGCATCAAAATCAGCTTCAATCTCACCTGAAACCTTTACGCCATAATCACCAGCATGCTTGGCATAATTATAAACCTCAGCACTTTTTAATAAGGCTTTAGTTGGAATACATCCCCAGTTGAGGCATATTCCACCTAATTCGGCTTTTTCAATAACAGCTACTTTTTTTCCTAATTGAGTAGCTCTGATGGCAGCAACGTATCCGCCAGGACCACTACCTAAAACTATAATATCGTAATTCATAATAATTCTAAATTAGCATTTTTGCAAAAGTACCAATTTTTATTGGAAGGCTTTATTTTTTAAGGAATATTTGGAGTTTTTTAAACAATTGGATGGTGAGTTGATTTAATTCCTGATTTTTAGAGGTAAATAATAAAGCCCTATGGATTATCCTAAGCTAAGTTTGCAAAATATTATATTTACGAAAAACAAAGGATGGACGAATTGAGGATTAGTCTTCTCTAAGAAAATAAGCAGAGCAAGCCCATCAGATAAACCAAGGTTGCATATATAGAAAAACAACAAAATTTGATCTTAAAACTCAAGCATAAAGGTAAATACGGGTAGCTAAAAGTTAATAAAAGTAAGAGCTTGACTTCGTGTTCTTTGAGTTGACTTTTAAGCCCTTAGTGGTAAAACTAGGGCATGTTTGCTTAGAAAAGTTTGAAAATTCCATGAAATTCATTTTTAGGTTCACGTAAGAGGAATAGATACTTATTGCTAAATACAAATTTTTAAAGATCAGTATTTCAGTTGGTTGGAATTAAAAAAAAGCTTGAATGTGTGTGCCCAAAGAAGTTAAGGGTTTCAATGCTCGAAAGCTAATTCTTTATTTATCTTTGAATATGGAAAAGAAAATAACCATTGGAACGGTATGTTTCCTAATTGATCAAGTAAAAGATAGCATATTGCTTTTGGAGCGTTCTAGAGAGCCCATGAAATCTATGTATACTGGAGTTGGTGGGAAGACTCATTTTGAGGAGGATATCAAAGAATCATGCATCAGAGAAATTAAAGAAGAAACAGGATATCGAGCAAATAACTTGCAGCTCAAAGGAGTAGTTAAAACCTTACTTCAAGGCAAAAATTCCTCTTGGATTTTATTCGTTTATACTTGTAGTGATTTTAATGGACAGGAGATTTCTTGTGACGAAGGTGAATTGCATTGGGTAAAGACTTCTGATGTTTATAAAATCAATCTTATAGGCTTTATTAGAGAAATATTGCCAGAGGTGCTATCGGAGGATGGTTTTATTGAAACCACATTAATTCATAATGAAAATGGTGAGATATTAGATAATAATTAATTTTGTCAGTTTTAAGATACTCAATTATTATATTAAAAACCTTTGAATGAAAAGTATATTAATCTCACTATTATTTACATTGTCTATTGCATCACTGTATAGTCAATCAGCTAACCTCACCATTATAGTAAACGGCATTCAAAATGCAAAAGGAACCATGAACTTTGCTGTTTATGATAACGCAGAGAATTATGATAAGAGTAAAGATTATTTTATTGGAGAAAGTATACCTGTGGAATCTATGAAGTTTGAGTTTGTTTTCTACGATCTGCCTTATGGTAAATATGCCATATCATTATTTCATGACGAAGATGAAGACGGAGATTTGGACACCAATTGGATTGGAATGCCCAAAGAATTATTTGGATTTTCTAATAATGCCAAAGCTAAAATGGGTCCTCCAGATTTTGAAGATGCTTGTTTTGAAATTAATGGAGACATGGAGTTAGTAATTAATCTTGTGGACTTGTTTTAATTTGATTTTTTTTAAATAAAAATGGGATGAAAAGAAGCTGAAATATTTGTAATTTAATTTACCTTAGTGGCATTAATTTTTATCCTTAAATCAACATGAAGAGCAAAAAACTATCCACGGTATACGACGCCCAGAAATTTAAAGAATTTGGTCACGAATTAGTAGATCTCTTAAGTGAACATTTAGAGGAGGCTAATAAAGAAGAAACACTAGTACAGCATTGGAAATCTCCAGCCGAAAGATTAGAGTTTTGGCAGCAATATGAGATGGACAAGAATTCACCAAAGGCATTCTTTCAGGATATTTTAGAGGGTTCGGTAAATATTCACCATGCCAATTATATGGGGCATCAGGTATCGCCACCTGCACCTTTAGGAGCCTTGGCTAGTTTTACGAGTTCCTTGCTCAATAATGGAATGGCCATTTATGAAATGGGAGCCGCTGGTACCGCCATAGAAAAAGTAGTGATAGATGATTTAAATCAAAGAATAGGCTATGATGACAATTCCGATGGATATATTACTCATGGCGGAACATTAGCTAATCTTACTGCTTTACTTTCAGCTAGAAAAGCCATGGTTGAAAAAGATGTTTGGGAAGAAGGAAGCTCAGAAAAATTAGGAATTATGGTTTCTTCTGAAGCCCATTATTGTGTGGATAGAGCTGTGAGAATCATGGGTATGGGTGCTGCTGGAATGATAAAGATTCCTGTGGATAAGAATTATGCCATGAAAACAGAATTGTTGGAGGAGCATTACCAGAAAGCCAAGTCAGATGGCATAAGGGTGATGGCAGTAGTGGGAAGCGCTCCTTCTACTTCCACAGGTATGTATGACGATTTGGAAGCTATCGCCGACTTTTGTGAAGCCAAGAAGCTTTGGTTTCATGTGGATGGAGCCCATGGAGGAGCAGCTATATTCTCAAAAAAATATAAGCATTATCTAAAAGGAATTCACCGTGCTGATTCGGTGGTGATAGATGGGCATAAAATGCTGATGACGCCTACTATTATGACTTTTCTTTTATTTAAAAATAAAAACCATTCCTATGCTACTTTTAGTCAGAAGGCAGTGTATTTATTAAGTAAGAAAGAAGAAGAACAATGGTATAATATAGCCATTAAATCCTTTGAATGCACCAAAAGGATGATGAGCATTCAGTTTTATATTTTGTTCAAATTCTATGGTGAAGAAATATTCGATGAATATGTGACCACCTTATACGATTTGGGTAAAGAATTAGCTGGTATAATATCAACACGATTAAATTTTGAATTGGCAATCGAACCAGATACCAATATCGTTTGTTTCCGCTATCATCCTCAAGGGAAATCTAAAGAGGAGCTTAATAGTATAAACGCACAACTTCGTCAGCAATTATTGGAGCAGGGGAAGTTTTATATTGTACAGACTAGTTTGAAAGGTGAGGTTTTTATGAGAACTACCATCATGAATCCTAAAACGACTACGAAGAATTTTGAATTATTATTGGATGAAATTGAAGCCTTGGCCGGTTGAGAAATATTAGCTTTTATTTCAATGAGAACCCGTTTTTTAGATTAAAATTTAACTATATCTTTGAATGATTAATAAAAAGATGCATTTATTTCATGATTAAAGTCAATCATCTAGAGCTCAGTTTTGCTGAGAAACTAATATTTAAGGATTTATCCTTTTCCATTGAACCAGGAGAAAAAGTTTGTATTAGTGGAGCTTCAGGAAAAGGAAAATCCACCATTTTGAAGATGCTGATGGCTTATGTGATTCCCAATCAAGGAACAATAGAAATCAATAAGCTTCAAATAAATCCAGAAAATATTAAGGTTATTCGTAATCAGATGATATGGATTCCTCAAAACATTAATTTGCCGGTAAATAATGGCTTAGAACTAATGGATTTGATGGAATGGTCAGGACAAAAAAATAAGGTAGAGGAATTACTATTAGAATTAGGCCTAGCAGTATCAATACTGAGCTCAGACTTTTCTAAAATCAGTGGTGGACAAAAGCAAAGAATCATCATAGCCATATGTTTAAGTATGGATAAAGACATCATTTTAATGGATGAACCCACAGCATCTCTTGATGAGGATTCTATAGACCAACTCATATCTTGTTTATCCAAATTTGAGAATAAAACTATGGTGTCTGCTTCTCACCACTCAAAGTGGATAAATAGTTGGGATAAAAATATAGCCTTATGAATTCAGCCACAGATATTAGTATTTGGGAATTAGCCAGCGGTTTATTACTATTTATCATCCCCATCACTTTATTCTATATCTATAAAATTTGGATTATCAAAGATGTCCTTATTGGTCTTATTCGAATGCTTATTCAACTTTCTTTGGTGGCTTTATACCTAGAATGGATATTCGAACTCAATAATGCATGGTTAAATAGCCTTTGGGTGATGGTCATGATTATGGTCGGAATCTTCACCACCATCAGGAGAGTCGCCTTAAATTGGAGGATGTTTTTATTACCACTTCTGCTGGCCAGTTTAACCTCAGTATTCATTGTTGACTTATTCTTTTTAGGTTGGGTATTAAAACTCGATTATTTTTTCGAAGCCAGATATTTTATTCCTATTACAGGTATGGTCTTAGGTAATGCATTGAATCATAATATAGTGGGATTAACTACTTATTTTAAAGGTTTAACTGATAAATCTGACTTGTATATGTTTTTACTATCCAATACAGGGAGTAAGAAATTGGCATTAAGACCATTTATAAATGATGCTATTAAACAAGGATTGAATCCAATGATAGCGACCATGTCTGTTATTGGACTCATATCTTTACCAGGTATGATGACTGGGCAGATTCTTGGAGGAAGTTCACCAGTGACAGCTATTAAATACCAGATCATGATTATGATCGCTATTTTTGTGGGTTGTACCATCAATTTGTTTTTGAGCATCCTTTTCTCTAATCGGTTTATTTTTGATGCTTATTCTAATTTGAAAGCCAATATCTTAAAGAAAATGTAAATTATTACTTGTTATAATTTCTCAAATAGTAGTAATTCCTAATGATTTTAATTATATTTGATAAAGAGCTATTCTGTTTTTAATGAAATGATTTATAGTCTCGTTTCTTCTTATTAATGCCCTTTTAGCGCTCTCATTAAAACAATAATATGGATATCGTCAATATATATCAGGTGGCTGTTTTAGCTGTACAAGGGCTATTGGTCTCAACATTGATTCTTTTTTTATTTAGGATGCGTTCCGTTTTAGGTATCGGTTTTCTATATGCTGCTATTGGAATGTTTCAATTTTTGCAGGTATATTTAGCTAGTACAGTACAAATTAATATTACTGATAGTATCATTGTTTCTCCGGGCTCCACTGTATTATTTATGGTGAGCCTTTTTGCCATTCTCTTGATTTATATTAAAGAAGACGCTGCAGAAACCCGTAAAATTATTTATGCGCTTTTGGCTACGAATATTGCTATGGTTATTCTGTTGCAGTCTTTTAAGTGGAGTGTAGATAGTGAAAGTGGTGAACAATTATTCAAAGTGAGTACACAGCTATTCGATACCAATATTTTAGTTTTATTAGTTGGAACCGTGACCCTATTTGTGGATTCTTTTTTATTAATCATTTTATATGAATTCATATCTAAAAGAGTAAAATGGATTTTTTTTAAAGTTCTTCTCACGACTTTAATAGTTGCATCTTTTGATACTATTTGTTTTTCTTTATTAGCATTTGGGAGTTCGGAATATTTAAGCAGCATCATTTATTCAAACTTGATATCCAAGAGTGTGGCAACTTTATTCTATAGCATTATATTTTCTGTGTATTTATTCTATATAGAAAGAGGAGTTGATGATAATCCTGATTATAAATTTAATGATATCTTTCATACATTAAGCTATAGGCAGAAGTTTGAAATTGAAAAAACACAAAAAGATAATATCAAAAAGAATGCAGAACAAGCTATAAGGATGAGTAAGGTGAGATATGAGACTTTAGCTAGAATTTCGCCTGTTGGAATATTCTTAAGTGATATCGAAGGTAAAACGGTATACGTTAATCCCAAATGGTGTTCAATATCTGGTATACTTGAAGAAGATGCATTGGGGGATGGTTGGTTGAAAACAGTACATCCTGCAGATATTGGAATGATTAATGACAATTGGAACGCTGCTCAGGATTTAAATGTGAATTCACATATTGAATACCGATTTATTCATGAGGATGGTTCTGTAGTTTGGGTATTAGGACAGGCGGTACCTGAGTTAGATGCAGATAATAATAAGATTGGTTATATAGGAACCATAACGAATATCACAAAACTTAAACAATATGAAAAGGAGCAAATTCTACTCAAAGAAAAAGCCCAAGAAAGTGATCGTTTGAAGTCCGCATTCTTAGCCAATATGAGTCATGAAATAAGAACTCCCATGAATGGAATTTTAGGCTTTTCCGAATTGTTGAAAGAACCAGATCTAGAAGAGCTTGAGCGTAAAGAGTATATCAGTGTTATTGAAAGAAGTGGTATGAGAATGCTCAATATTATTAATGATATTGTGGACATCTCGAAAATAGAATCTGGCCTGATGAAGGTATATCTAGAAGAGGTAAATATTAACGAAATTGTTCAATTTATTTATGATTTCTTCAAACCAGAAACGGAACGAAAGAATGTTGCTTTAGAACTTTATAAACCTTTACATGACAGTGAGGTCATAATTCCTACGGATAAAGAGAAAGTAATCGGTATTCTAACAAACTTAGTTAAAAATGCTATTAAACATACTCAAGAAGGAAGTATAGAATTTGGCTATGTCAGGAAAGAAATAGGGGAGTCGAGCTTTATGGAGTTTTTTGTAAAAGATACCGGTAGTGGAGTTCCAGATGATAAGCGTGAAGCTATTTTCGATCGTTTTATTCAGGCCGAAATGGAGAATAATAGAACTATAGAAGGCACAGGATTAGGCTTACCCATTTCTAAAGCTTATGTTGAAATGTTAGGAGGAAAAATATGGCTCGATGATATACAAACAGATAAAACAGTATTCTATTTCACCTTGCCTTTTCAAATCTAATATTCTTAACTTATTCGGGAGGAAGCATAGCGCGCACTGTTTCTTTTAATTCACGGTAATTGGTTTTTCCACTTCCTAGCATAGGAATTTCTTCCACCTTTTCTATATTTCTAATGCGAGCTATAGAAGCAACACCACGACTTCTCAAATACTTGTTTACCTCAGTTAACTTTAGATCTTTCACTGAAAATAAAGTGACCACAGGGTCTTTTGCTCTGTCGCATCCTTCTACAGCAATAACATGAGCGCCTTCTTCTCCATATTCCTCCTCTAAAATTTTCTCAATAAATGGCATGCTGATCATCTCACCACCAATTTTGATAAATCGTTTCAATCGTCCGGTAATAAATACAAATCCATCCTCATCAATATGTCCTAAATCACCAGTTTTATAGTATTTCTTACCCTCAATTTCCACAAATGGACTTTCAATTTTACTATCCATATATCCGCCAAAAATACTTGGGCCATTGACTACTATCATTCCTTCTTTTCCAACTTCTATTGGTTGTTCTGTCTCTAAATCCATAATATGGGCATCTAACCCCACAATGAATTTCCCAACGCTATTGAGCTTCTGTGCGTCTTTAGGGTTTAAACATACTATAGGGCCACATTCCGTAACTCCATAACCTTCTATAATCAATGATTTACCTTCGGTGAGTCTTTCGAAATTGGCTTTTACATCTTTATGTAAACTTTCGGCACCAGAAATGACCAGTTCTACAGATGCTAAGTCTTCTTTTGAAGAACGTGACATGATCATCTTTAACAGCGTAGGAGTCACCATAATATTATTGGCATGAGTATGTTTTAAAACCTCAATTACTTCTTTAATATTGGTCGGGTTTGGGGTATAGGCTGCTTTTACTCCTGTTATCAATGGAAGTACTGATAATACCGTAAATCCAAAGCTATGAAAAGGAGGGAGGAAGCTCAAGAAAATACCATTTACTCTAATATCGAATAATTGTAGGGCTCCCCATAAATCAGTTATCACATTCTCATGGGAAAGTTGAACTGCTTTAGGCAAAGTCTCACTACCAGAAGTAAATAATACAACCGCAATTTTATCAATTTTCGTATTGATCATCAGCTTTGGAAGTTTGGCCATTAAAGCCCCTTTTAATTTCATTCCCAAACTGATATTACTTACTTCTTTATCCAACAACATTAATTTACTGGTGATGTCTGCTGGAAGTTGATCTTTAATTTTATCATTAAAGGCAGTTGCTGTAACAATAACTTCTAATTCCGTAAGCTGAGCACAATAACTTAATACTTTGTGTCCAACGGTCCAATTCAACATTACTGGGACTTTTCCTGCCATATATGAGGCTATGGTAAGTAATGTAGTAGACTGAAGAGCAGGTAAAAGAATCCCCACGTACTTTCCTTTAATCCTCGCTTTGAGTAATTGGGATACCACAGCAGCTTTTAAAAAGAATTCTTTTCTAGTACTAGTTCCTGAATTAGCATCCCAAGCGAAATATTCATTTGGGTTTTTACT
This sequence comes from Lentimicrobium sp. S6, assembly GCF_013166635.1. Taxonomy (NCBI): domain Bacteria; kingdom Pseudomonadati; phylum Bacteroidota; class Bacteroidia; order Bacteroidales; family Lentimicrobiaceae; genus Lentimicrobium; species Lentimicrobium sp. S6. Next base: position 50,097 of record NZ_JABKBZ010000010.1, read on the forward strand.
GAATTCAGTAATAAAGTTCTCGAGAATGTTTTTGGAAGTATCAGGCATGACATTATAATCAGCCGTATTAGCAATGTGGAGTAATGATTCCTTCATGTAATTAGTTTTGTGAAGCGCCAAAAGTAGGGAAAAAATTGGAATTAGGGCTTTCTCTGTTTAGAAATTGATAATGACATATTCGAAAATCCAATATTCTGACTAAGAAAATGTTACTTATACTATAATAATCTCTTATTTGCCTTCAATATAATCTATTAACTCAGCTTTTACTTGTCCAACCTTTATTGGGGCTTCAACCTTAACGGGAATATTCCTACCATCATCGCTTACCCAAATTTTAATGGTTTGATTGCTTTTGAAGATGGTTCCCTCAATCACTTTTGTACTGATTCTATAACAATTAAAACTCAATTGCTCATTCAACTCAATAAACTCTTTGCCTTCATATCTAATGGGGATGGTATACAGTTGGCCATCAATAATTATTTTAAACTCATAGCCTTCACCCATCATGGCATTTTCGAAATTGAGTAGACGAGCATAATAGCAAGCCGTTTGCAAATCGAAGACATCCGCTTGCCAGTCCATTGTTTTTTCTCTAGACTCTTGCTCGGTATTACTCAATTCCATTATGATTTTACCCTCCTCAGCTTGGAAATAGGTTTCATTAAATACAGAATAAGAACCTTCACTGGTATTTCTTTTATAATAGATAGGCTGAAAGTTTTCTTTCAGAACGTTACTTTGGAAAGTATCTCTAATTTTATAAATCCAATCGTATTTGGGGAGACTATTACCATAGCTTTTAAAATGGAAAATATCTTCTTTATTATTTTTTGAAGCTAATACTTCAAATTTTACTTCTCCACCTTGTATCTCTAGAAAGCCTAACTCATAAATAGCTATATAAGTTCCTATTTCACCCTCAGCATAAGGATATTCTTCTAACAAAGTTATCTGTGAGAAAATAGGATTTAAAAGAAGACAGAAAATAAAAATCAGGATTTGCTTCATTATAGAATTATTGCGGCAAATATATGTAAAATGGTGATGGTTATTTCGTGTTATGCCTTGCGAATTAGCTAAAATGTTAAACAAAAAATAATGATTGCATAATTCACTAAAACGATTTAGTTTTGTCAAGGTGAAAAAGAAAAAAATAACATTATCTGTGATTGCTGAGGAACTAAAGGTTTCTAAAACTCTGGTATCCTTGGTTTTGAATGGTAAAGGAGATGCCTCTGCTATCAATAAAGCCACCCAAGAGAAGGTAATTAGCAAAGCACGAGAATTGAATTATAAACCCAATCAAGTGGCTCGTGGGCTTCGGATGGGAACAACAAAAACCATAGGACTTCTTGTTGCGGACATTTCAAATCCATTTTATGCACGAATTACTCGCACCATTGAGCATTATGCCGAAGAGGAAGGTTATAGTCTAATTGTTTGTAGTTCCGATGAAGAACAAGAACGCGAGAAGAGGTTAGTAAGGATGTTGTTAGACAGACAGGTCGATGGTATCATCATGACCACTACATTAAGTCAAGAAGATGAATTAGATTCTCTTTTTCCGAATCAATATCCTTTAGTTTTATTGGATAGATATTTAGATGATTCCAATAAGAATTTTGTAGGTGTTGATAATATATCTGCTAGCAAAGAGGCCATCAATCATTTTATTAATAATGGCCATCAAAACATTGGATTCCTCACTCTTACACCTAGTTATATTAGTACGCTTCGCGATAGAAGAGCTGGTTATATTGAGGCATTAAAAGAAAATCATATTGGAATTAATGAAGATTATATCATTGAAATAGATTATAATTTAATCAAAGCCAAAGAATATGCTCAGATTAAAGACTTCGTTAACAGGAATAGAGAAATTACGGCTATTTTTACTACCAATAACCATTTAGCCGTTGCTTGTCTAGAGGCCATTAAAGAATTGGATTTGAAAATTCCAGAGGATATTTCGATAATAACTTTTGATGATGTTGAATTGTTTCAATATACTTCACCAGCTTTATCGACCATAGCACAACCATTGGCTGATATTGGTCATCAAGCTGTTTCCATATTGATGAATGAAATTAAAGACTCCTCTGTAAGCCAAAGGACAGAAATATTACAAACCAAATTAATCATACGAGAATCTTAATAATATGATGTTTAAAAGAGTATTCATTATCACCCTATTTCTTTGGAGCTTTCTGGCAAATGCTCAAGTAGAAGTATCTGGTATCGTCATTTCTGATGAGGATCAAAAACCAGTACCATTTGTGAATATTATTGGTCTGCAATCTCGATTAGGAGGCAGTTCTGATATCGATGGTCAATTCTCTATAAGCGTAAGTGATTCAGATACACATCTTATATTTTCTGCCATAGGTTTTCAGCAAGATACCATAATCCTTACTGCTAGTCCAATGAATATTAGTCTTCATTCCATGTCTTTGAATTTAGATGAAGTGGTGGTAACAGCATTAGGCATAAAAAGAGATAAGAAATCCTTGGGCTATGCCATGACAGAAGTAAAAGGAGAAGATTTGGTAAAATCCAATGATGTGAGTGTGATTAATAAGTTAAGTGGAAAAGTAGCTGGGCTTAAAATTACATCAACAAATGGTGGAGCAGGAACTTCAAGTCGTATTATACTTCGTGGAAATAATTCTATTACTGGTGATAATCAAGCATTAATTGTAGTGGACGGTGTACCTATTAATAATAGTACCAATAGTAATTCAGGAGCAGAATGGGGAGGTCGAGATTATGGAAACGGAGTTTCAGATATTAATGCCGATGATATTGAAAGCATTTCTGTATTAAAAGGAGCTAGTGCTTCAGCACTCTATGGTTCACAAGCCATGGATGGTGTGATTTTGATTACCACTAAAAAAGGAAAAGCAGGCAAAAAAATAGGAGTGAGCTTTAGTAGTAACACTTCAATAGACCAAGCTTATATTCTTTACGATTTGCAAAACACTTACGGTGCTGGTAGAAATGGGAAATTCGAAGGTGCTTGGGATATTAATGCCAATGGTACTCCTGTATTTAATCCAAGCTACGATTTTAGCAAAGGTAGCTGGGGACCCAAAATGGAAGGTCAAACCATTGTAGATTGGGATGGTAATGAAAAATCTTTCTCGCCCCAAGAGGATAATTACAAAAATTATTTTGAACCCGGTGTGACTACTAATAATTCAATTGGGATTGATGGTGGATTTAAAAATATGACTTATCGTTTTTCTGTAGCAAATATCGCCACAAAAGATATTATTCCTGGTTTAACTTATAATAGAACCAATGTGGGACTGAATATTTCAGCTAGCATCCTCAAGAAAATCAAATTGAATAGTTATTTCAATTATGTAAACAGTAAAGTGAATGATAGGCCAGGTTTATCAGATGCCCACGACAATCCAAATAGGAACTATATTCATATGCCTCGACATATTAGTTCTTCATCTTTGAGTGATCATTATATTAATCCGGATGGTACTGAAAATACTTGGTATCAAAATTGGTCTTGGATGACCAACCCATATTGGAATAAGCAATATCAGAAAAATGAAGATGTTAGAAATCGTTATTTTGGTCATATTTCATTGCAATATGATTTTAATGAAAACTTAAAACTGATGGTCCGTGCAGCACCTGATGTTTCCAAAACGAAATATTCTTCTATTGATGCACAAAAAGGTTTAATATATGGTTTGGGAAGATATAGTGAATCTAATAATGACCAATATTTAATCAATAGCGACTTCTTAGCCACTTATTCCAACGATTGGAAAGAAACCATTATGTATTCAGTGAATATTGGTGGTAACGCTATGTATTATAAAGCTGAAAATGAATCAGCAAATACCGAAGGTGGTTTGGTCGAAGCTTATGTTTATACTTTAGAAAATAGTTTGAACCCTATTTATTATAGAAATTACCTCACCGAGGCAGCAAAAAACTCCCTTTATGCTTTTGCTCAAATAAACTATAAACACTTTTTGTATTTAGATATTACAGCTCGTAATGATTGGTCTTCTACCTTACCAAAGAACGACAATTCATTCTTTTACCCATCTATAAGTCTTGGTTTTGTATTCTCTGAATTATTGAATGAAGACAAAATCAATAAGGATATTTTTAGCTTCGGTAAGCTAAGAGCAAGTTATGCTGGTGTAGGAAATGATGCAGATCCTTATCAATTGGAAACTACCTATGAAATTATTGACAATGAAGGATATGACGATATGGCTTTTATTGACCGTACTGTTCCTAATCTTGGTCTTTTGCCTGAGCTTGTAAACTCTTTAGAAGCAGGTTTAGAACTGAAATTCTTCATGAACAGATTGGGTTTAGATGCTACTTACTATAATACTCGTTCCCACAACCAAATCACTAACATGCCAGTATCGGCTGCTTCTGGTTACTATACTGCAATTGTAAATTCAGGAATTATTGAAAACAAAGGCTGGGAAGTTCAATTAAATGCCTCCCCAGTTAAAAATAATAAGTTTCAGTGGGATTTGAATTTTGCTTACTCAAAAAATAATTCACAAATCATTGAATTAGCTCCAAATGTGGAAAGAGCTACCTTATATGAGCATTGGAGATTAACAGTTGAAGCCAGGCCCGATAACCCTTATGGAGATATTGTTGGCTATGGTTACAAAAGAGATGAAAGCGGTATTGTTTTAATAGATAAGAATGGTATGGTAGTTAGAGATGAAACACCTAAGGTATTGGGGAATTTTACTCCTGACTTTGGGCTTTCTTTAAGCAGTACTTTTCGTTTTCAAAATTGGAGTTTATCTTTCTTAATTGATAGCCAGATTGGTGGTGATATGTTCTCAGGTACCAACATGTATGGATATGGTTACTCAGGAAACTTTGAGGAGACTTTAGAGGGGAGAGAGGCTTGGTATCAATCGGAGGCTGCTAGAGAAGAAGCTGGAGTTTCTTCTGAAGATTGGACAGCAACAGGAGGATATTTAGTAGAAGGAGTTTACGAGCCAGGAACCATTATCAATGGAGAAGATATGAGTGGTAAAACTAATTCTACCTATATCGATCCCTATCAATATTATCAAAAAGTAAGCATGTGGCAAGAGGAAATCCATGAGTCATTTATTTATGATGCCAGCTTTGTGAAACTTAGAGAGCTGAGCATTAGCTATTCTATTCCAAAGGATAAACTAGAGAAAGTTTGGATAAAGGGATTAACCGCTGGCGTTTTTGCTAATAATGTTTGGTTGATTTATAGCGAAGTGCCAAATGTGGATCCAGAATCCATGTTAACCAATGGAAATGGACAAGGATATGAATTATACTCTTATCCAAATAAAAGAAGTATTGGTGTATCCATCTCAGTAAATTTTTAAGAAATGAACAGAAAGAATATTTATATATACTTGATATTAAGTTTGGTTTTTCTGCAAACATCTTGCATTAAAGATTTGACAGAGCTTAATAAAGACCCTAATAATTCAACAGAAGTCGATACTGAATTATTATTTAAATATGCGGTAAAAAGAGGCAATGGTGATTATTTAACCTCCTCTCATTTAGAATATAATGGATTGCAGCAATGGGTGATGTATATGGCCACCAGAGGAGGAGTAGAATCCGGAAATGAATATCCTTCCCCAGCTGGAGGAGACGGATTCTGGAACAGTTCTTATATTGATGCCATGAATAATGCCCAAGTAGTTATTCGATTAACCGACGGAGATTCTGAATTGTCGAATTTAAATGCGGCCGCTCTTATATGGAAGGTTTTTATCATGCATAGAATTACTGACCTTTGGGGTGATACTCCTTATTCTGAAGCTTTGCAAGGGAATCCAGATATTGAGTTTACTCCAACTTATGATACCCAAGAAGCTATATATAGTCAAATGTTAAGTCAATTGGAGACTGCCGTAAATAGTATTGATGCTTCTAAACCATTTGTTTCAGAAAGTGCTGATTTAATTTATGGTGGAGAAATAGAAAACTGGAAAAGATTTGCTAATGCCTTAAGATTTAGGCTTGCTATGCGGATTTCTTCTATCAATGCTTCTTTGTCTGAATCTACTATTCGTGAACTTCAGTCGGAAATATTAATAGAAAACGAAAGTCAAACGGCCAGCTTCCTCTATAATAGCGTTTATAATAAACCGCTTTATGAAGCTACAGTCATTCGTTATCAAGAAGGTGCTCAGTATATTAACCCCAGTAAATTTCTAGTAGATTTATTGGTAAATACAAATGATCCTAGAATAAAAAACATCCTCAAGAAAACCACATTGTCTGATACTTATCCATTTATTGATGAGTATAGGGGAGTCCCCAATCTTCTTCCATATAATAGTGAAGAATGGGAAAACTATAATTTAGATGCTGCTTTGGGTGATCCTTTAGGAGAGTGGGGAGATGTTTCTAGAGTAGGTCAATGGTTTTTAAATAATGACAGGCCCGTTCAGCTTCTAGGCTATAGTGAAATGTGTTTCTTAAAAGCAGAAGCTGCCCTAAAGGGATGGTGGACAGCGGATGCTGGTGATTTATTTAAAGAAGGTATTGCTTCTCATATTGCTTATATGAACGAGTATTCAACAGAAGTAAATATTACAGATATTGAAATATTAAATTATAGTAATCAATTTCAAGATATTGATTTAGCAGATGTGATTACTCAAAAATATATTTTATTTACCTATGAAAATGTTTTTGAAGCTTATGCCGATTATCGAAGAACAGGATATCCTGTTTTATTAGATTATTTTGAGGAGGGTATCAATTTAGATATTTTTCCGAGAAGATTAAGGTATCCTTATTCAGAATATACTTTGAATAGAGATAACTATTTGCAAGCTGTGGAAAATCAAGGAAGTGATACGCAGTTGACGAGAGTTTGGTGGGATATAGAAAGATAAATAATTAAAAATTATAGATATGACTAGAAAATTATTAGCATTGGCCATATTCGTGTTTTTGGGTGGATTCATTCAAGCCCAATCTCTCGATAATAGATGCTGGTCCATTGATTATGAAACTTGGAATACCACTGGGACTCCAAGTTTATATATCGATTGTGGTAACGATGAGGCCTTTAATGGTGGGGAAGAGCTCACCTTGGAAGTTTGGGCAAGGGCATACACTTTTGCTGAAAACAGAAAAATAATGGGGAAAATAGAATATAATGAACCCATAGATAATGGATATGTTTTGGGATTTGAAAACCTACATGTTTATGCTGAGTATTTTAATCCATCTATACAAGTGGTGCCTCGCCCTGGTGATGGCCCAATGGCTCCCGATTCTTCTTTTACGCATTTGGTAACTACTTACTCAGTGAGTTCTGGTAAGATCCAGAGTTATGTCAATGGAATACTTTCAGGAGAAACAACCATGTTTCCTTCAACAGCACTTGTAGATAATGATCGTCCCTTTATCATTGGAAATGCACCTTGGGATTTATTATCATATCAATTTTATGGTGATTTAGATGAAGTGAGAGTATGGAATAAAGCCTTAAGCCAAGAGGAGATTCAAAGCCGTATGCATACTCAATTAATGGGTGACGAGACAGAATTAGTGGCTTATTATAATTTTAATGCTGCTGCGGATTCTACCGTTCCAGATTCAGGACCAAATGGTTTCGATGGTAATTTGAGTCATTCAACTCATGAGAGTACCCAATGGATGGTATCTTCAGCTCCAGTAGGAGATTTGACCATGTCTAATATGCAAGATATTGCAGCTGCTTGGTATAGAAGTGCTGAAAACTACCATAAGATTATTACTGATAACGGATTAATCATCACCACATTAATCAATCCTTTAGAATTCAGAAAGTATGTGGTAGCTGGAATGAATAGTGAGGATGGTATAGCAACAGATTTAGCTCCAGAAAACCCACCAGCAGATTATAAAAGAAGCAATAGACAATGGTATTTCAATTGTGCCAGTGATGTAAGTGGAAGTATGACTTTTAACCTAGAGGATGCTATGGTTGGGGATGACTTTCCTATGGATGATGACGATAATCAATATGCATTGCTATATCGCGCAGATGAGAGCAAGGACTTCAGAGCTATTGCTCGTCCAACTAAATTGCTATCTGGCATATTCATTATTAATGACTATGAATTTAAAGATGGTTTTTATGCTATCGGGCACTCCTCAGAGGAATTTCCAATTCAAGGATTTGATGCAATTTCAGATATAAAATTCTCAAATTTGATTTTAGCTCCAAACCCAGTAAATAACCAATTAATGATTAATGGTGCACCCTTAAACACAAACCTTTCCATTTATCAAATCAGTGGTTCTTTAGTAAAACAAGTAAAAGCAATTCAAAATCAAGAAATCATTGATCTATCAGATTTAAATTCAGGAATTTATTTCCTAGAGTTTGAAATTGATGGAATTAAAACAACAAGAAAATTAATTAAAAACTAAAATTTAATATCATGAAAAAAGTCTTTACATTTTTATTGGTCATGTGTCTTTCCTTTTCAGGAACGATGATAATGGCACAAAATCATGCCTTAGATTTTGATGGCAGTAGTAATAAGGTAGGTATTCTTGATAGTCCAGAACTAAATCCAACTGCAGCTATGACTTTGGAAGCTTGGATTAATGCAGAAGAATGGCAAAGTAGTATTTGGGCAGGTGTAATCATTAGTAAACAAGGTTCGGGGCCTGATAAAGGTTGGTGTCTTTCAGCTGGAGAAAACGGTAGGTTAGAATTTACTGTTTCCGTAGATGAAGGATGGAAATCGGTTGCTACTCCCCAGCTATTAGGAACCAATGCCTGGTATCATGTGGCTGGTGTTTATACTGGAACCCAAGTAAAAGTATATATTAATGGTGTTTTGATAGGTGCCGAAGATGCAATAGGTAGTTTAACTCCTGGTGAGGGTGTTGTTGTAAATATTGGAGAAAATCCAACATGGACCGGTCGTTATTTCAATGGAATGATTGATGAGGTTAGAATTTGGGAAGTCGCTAGAACTGATGCAGAAATACAAGCCAGTATGAGCACTGAATTAACAGGAAGCGAAGCGGGTTTAGTAGCTTATTATCCTATGAATGAAGGAACAGGTATGACTATTGCTGATGCGACTAGTAATGGTAATGATGGTCAGCTTATTAATATGTCAGAAGACAATTGGGTAGATGGTTTTGTTCCTGTAACTGCTGATATTGGAGTAATGGGTATTGCTTCTCCATCTTATATCGGTAGTGGTTTTGCTGCTGATGAGAAAATTAGATTAGAGGTTAAAAATTATGCTACTGAGCCTATTACTGAATTTGAAATTACTTATCAAATTACAGGTAGTGATGCTATAACAGAAACAGTAGTAGTGACCATTCCTCCTTTTGAAACTTATATTTATACTTTTGAAGATTTAGTAGATCTTTCTGGTGAAACAGAAATTGAAATTACTGGAAGTGTAAGTTTAGATGGAGATGATAATGCAGCAAATGATGTATTAACAGAAATGATTGAACCCACTCTTAATTTTATGATTTTTGATGAAGAACGTCATAATTATGGTGGATATGGACAAACTCATACCAAGACCTTATACATGCCAGAAAGCTTAGAGGACTTTAGTGAAATATATATTCATATTGACCTAGAATGCCCAACAGGTGGTTGTGATCCTTGGGATCAACCTGCCAAACTTATGATCAATAAAGATGGTGAAAACTATGAAATAGCTCGTTATATCACACCTTATGGTGTGGCTTGTGGTGGTTGGACTTGGGATATTACCGATTTCCGTTCCTTGTTAGTTGATGAAGTAGATTGGGTAAGTTATGTACAAGTTTGGGGAGCCTCAGGATGGTTAGTTGATGTGGAACTAGAGTTAATTGAAGGAAGTCCAGAATATCCATTTGTGAAAATTGAGAAACTTTGGTCGGAAGACAATTGGGTCTATGGTGACCCAGATGTCAATGATGATTTCCCAGAAATGGATGTGATGATTCATCCAGAAACAGAGGCCGCTAAAATTAGAATGACTATGACAGGCCACGGACAGGCAAATACTAGTAATGCTGCAGAGTTTTCTGATTTCACTCATCATATTTGGGTAGATGGAGAAGAGACTTTTGAGCAACATCTGTGGAAGGATGATTGTGATGTGAATTCATGTGCTCCTCAAAGTGGAACCTATTTGTATTCTCGTGCTGGCTGGTGTCCTGGACAAGATGTACAGCCATGGGAATGGGATATGGATGGTCATTTTACTCCTGGTGAAATGGTAAATTTAGATTATGTTTTATATGATTACACTAATCTTTTAAATACGGGTTATAATGGCGGTTCTCACACTGAGCCTCATTATCGCTGTCATACTTATTTTGTGCAGTATTCAACTGAGGATATCGTTGGAATTAGTGATCAATCAGTAGTTATGGATCATATTCAAGCTTATCCTAACCCTACAACTGGTTTATATAACATTAAAATGGTAAATGATAATATCAAGACAATCGATGTTTATCAATTAAACAGCCAGTTGGTGGCTAGTTATCAGTTAAATGGAGACCAAGAGTTTCAATTGGATTTAAGTGATATGCCAAATGGAATCTATATGATTAAAGTACAATCTGAAAATCATACTACTGTTCTTAAAACTGTGAAGTCTAACTAAGAAAAGAATTTAGATATATACAAAACCCGAAGTCAGAACATGGCTTCGGGTTTTTTATTAGTAGACATGCTTAATGATTAGGCCTTTAAATTATAATGTGTAATCAGTGGGATAGGGCTTGAACTGTAAATGTGAACAGGAAAATACTAGGCAATAAAAAATGCCCTCCCCAGGAAGAGAAGGACATTTAATTGAGTTAATTGAGTCTAAGCTAACATTAATTCGCTTCTCACGAAGCCCTTTAAAATTAGGTCTTTTGTAATTTCTTTTCTAGTGATTTTTGATATTTCTGAGAAACAGATGTCTGTATTGCTCATAAATAATTTTACGTCGAACTTTATAATTTCATCTTTGTCTTTATATACATTTACAATATTTCCTGCAAAGGCATAGTTTTGAAACTTGAACTCCATATTGCTGGTAATTTGATGAAATAAAACTTCCTTGCCAAATAGGCTACTATTAAATAGAGTTCTTTTGTTTTCTATTTTTGCCTGATTAAAATCTATTGTTTTCAATGAACTAGTAAAATTATTCTCTGTGACCTTATCACTGTTCTTATCGTTTTCTTGGTTAAACATCCTCCATTTTTTTAGAAGAGGAACATGGATCAATACTCCAGCAACCAATACTCCTGTAATGTAATTTCTTATTGTTAGCATATCAACTCATTTTATAAACTCGGTATCTTTAACGTGTTAATGTAGATATGGTTTCGATTTTGATTAAAAAAATGCAAAAAATAAATCTAATTGTGGTTGATAAAAGTTTTAAATAAAAAATGAATAGCATTATTGCTATAGCTTTAGTATTTTTACTCTCTAATTATTTTTATTATGGATTCTACAGATTTAAAGGTGCTGACTCAGAAAGTGATTTTGGCTAGTAAGGAAGCTGGATCTTTTTTAAAACAAGAAATAAGCAAGCTTAAGTCAAAAGATGTTGAAGAGAAAGGCCTTCATGATTTGGTGACCTATGTAGATAAAACTGCCGAGCGAATGCTGGTTTATTCATTGAATGATATATTACCTGAGGCCGGTTTTATCGCAGAAGAGGGTACAAATAATAAAGTTGGAGAGGATTATAATTGGATTATAGATCCTTTAGATGGAACTACAAACTATATCCATGGGGTTCCACTATATTCAGTAAGCTTAGCGCTCAAATTTCGAAATGAAATTATCTTAGGTGTTATTTACGAGCCCAATCTAAATGAATGTTTTTATAGTTGGAAAGGGGGAGGCTCTTATTTAAATGGTAAAATTATTAAGGTTTCTGAAACCCTCACTATTGATAAAGCTTTATTTGCCACAGGTTTTCCTTATTATGATTATAGTCTGATGAAAGAATACATGAGTTTTTTTGAGTATTTAATGCGTAATAGTAGAGGAATCAGAAGGCTGGGAACTGCTGCTATGGATTTGGCTTATGTGGCATGTGGCAGATACGATGGCTTTTATGAATATGGTTTAAAGCCTTGGGATGTGGCTGCAGGAAGCATAATAGTTCGGAATGCTGGTGGTGTTAATATGGACTTTTCAGGCGGAAAGGATTTCGTTTTTGGTAAGGAAATTCTAAGTGTCAATTCGAATATAGCAGACCCATTTTTAAAACAGATTAAGCATCATTTTAATAAATAAGGCCCATTTTAATACGGATATTATGAAAGCAATAAAACATATAAGTTCAGAAATGATGAAAATTCAAGAAATGATAAAGAGAAAAAGCACTCGAATGAATGATTCTTTTTTAAGATTTGCTTTATGTTTTGCCTTTTTTCTGGTCCTTACAATAAATAGTAATGCTGAGTCAGTTTCTTCTGATTCAACCCTGTTTAAAGTATATCAACTCGATATCATGGAAGAGATAGCTCCTCCTGTTTGGCATCTTACCCAGAAAGCATTTGAGGAGGCTCATGAAAAAGAATATGATTTGATGCTCATACATATGAATACTTATGGGGGGATGGTGGATGCAGCTGATTCCATTAGAACGGCGATTTTAAATTCTGATATTCCAGTTTATGTTTTGATAGATAATAATGCTGCAAGTGCTGGGGCTTTAATTTCCATAGCTTGTGATAGTATATATATGGTAGCAGGAGCAAATATTGGTGCAGCAACTGTGGTGAATCAAACTGGAGAAGCCATGCCTGATAAATATCAAAGCTATATGCGTTCTATGATGCGAAGTACTGCAGAAGCTACAGGTAGAGATCCTCAAATTGCTCAAGCTATGGTCGATCCCAGAATAAAAATAGAGGATGTTATTGACTCCAGTATGGTATTAACTTTTACAACTTCAGAGGCTATAGCAAATGGTTTTTGTGAAGCACAAGTGGAATCCCTTGCTGAACTTTTAACTAGAGCAGGAGTGGAGAATTACGAGATATACCATCAGGAACTCAAAGCAAGTGATAAAATTATCAGGTTGTTGGTGAATCCTATGGTTAGCGGTATTCTAATTATGCTAATAGTTGGAGGCTTATACTTTGAATTGCAATCTCCTGGTATTGGTTTTCCTTTAGCGGCTTCTATTTTTGCAGCTGTGCTTTATTTTGCTCCACTGTATTTGGAAGGATTGGTAGAAAATTGGGAGGTTATTATATTTTTTGTTGGTGTTATTCTTCTGGCCATTGAGCTGTTTGTGGTGCCTGGTTTTGGATTCTTTGGCATTTCAGGAATCGTACTTATTGTGACATCCTTGGCATTGGCCATGGTTGATAATGATGGATTTAAATTTACACTTCCAAATGTTACGGCAATAATTAATGCGCTAATCGTTGTTTCTTTTTCCTCTCTTTTAGGCCTTATTGGTTCTTATTACTTGAGTAAGAAATTATTTTCAACCCAATCCATGTTTAATCTGGCTTTGGCTACCACCCAAGAAAGAGAGGAAGGCTTTGGTATTGATTTAGAATCTTATAAGAATTCCATAGGTGAAATAGGGCAAGCCTTCACTGTATTACGTCCTTCTGGCAAAGTAATGGTGGATGGGCAAATGTATGATGCTGTTTCATTAAGTAATTTTATAGAAAAAGGGGATGAAGTTGAAGTGGTAGGTTATGAAAATGCACAATTAATGGTGCGTAAATCAAGAAAATAAAATCATATTCATTTCCATTTGAATAATAATCACAATTAATGTAATTTAGTCAGCTCAAACAAAATATCATACTATGAAAAATATTTATCTACTTTCCACAAAACTTATTCTTATTGTTATTATTGTATTTTCAGGTTTATCTTCTATGGCTCAGACTGAAATGAGTAGAGAAGAAATTGCACTACAGAAAGCAGAAGACAAAGTAGAAGCAAACAGAGTAAAATTAGTGACTGTTAAGAGGCAAATAGAATCAGCTGATAGTTTGTTTGTTGCAGGTGAACAATTAGATGATGCAGGTAAACTTCGTAAAATGGCAGCGCGCGATCAGGTTAAAGCCATTGAAAAACAATATAAAACAGATAGTAAACCATTAAACAAGGCCGCTAAAAGTAAAGATAGAGCAGAAGTAGCAGCTGCAAAAGTTGAACTTCGTGAATTGACTACGAAGTATAAAGCCGATTTAAAGCTAGCTCAAAACGAGATAAAGGCTGGTGATAAAGATATGTCAACAGCGGTCAGAATGATGGATAAAGCCGATAAAAAATTAGATTTACTCTCCAAGAAATTGAAGACTTATGAGGATGCATATGAAGATGCTGAAAAAGCTTTGAATGCAAAGAAAGAAGGAAAGTAAGCCAACCTACGCCTATCTTTTGGTCTTCCTGCAATTCTCCAGCCTTTTTATAGTTATGTTTACTGCTCCAGTATTGGCGAATCATTTGGTTTTGTTAATGGTACAGGTTTTAGGAGTTTTTGTAGGTCTTTGGGCTATCTGGGTGATGCGAATTGGTAATTTTAATATCACCCCAACTCCTGTAATAAATGGTGAGTTGAGAAAGTCTGGTCCTTATGCCATGATACGCCATCCCATGTATACTTCTATTTTTTTATTTACTCTACCAGAGCTTGTTAACTCATATAACTTATGGCGACTTTCCGTCGTCTTGATTTTATACCTTACACTCATTTTTAAGATTAATTTTGAAGAGAAAAACCTCCTCCATCAGTTTCCAGAATATAAAATATACCAAAAAAAAACTAAAAAGATTATACCTTTTGTCTACTAACTATTTGTTGTATTTTTCACTAAACTAGCCTTTTGCAATTTTTTTTGATACTAATAGTTATTCAGGTCTTTATAGTGAATAAGTATTTGAAAATCATTTTTTCTTAGCTCATATTTCTTATAATTTTATCTTCATAATCAAGCTATGTATCATGGCCAAGCGAAGACGATTTAAGCAGATGAGTTTTAAACTGAGTAATAGACAATACTCTAGTTTGCAAAATTATTGTGGAATAGAGAAAATCACACCAAATAAACTCATTAAAGGTCTTTTAAAATCCTATACAGATGAGTTTACAGATGAGAAAATAGGAAAAAGGGAGATTGATGAGATGCAACTCAGTCTTTTTAGAGAGCCAAAACCAGAAGATTATAAACAGCTTACCATTTTTGGTTCAGACTAATTCACTGTTCATTGAAAATAGGGTGTCGATAGTTAATGGGTAGTTATATTCCAAACAGAAAATGATTCATCCTAAATAATAGGTATTCTTTATCGAATGGTTTCGACATATATTCATCAATATTTTTCGACTCAATATAGGTTTTGTCTTCAATTAGCGCCAAAGCTGTTAGTACAATGATAGGGGCTTTTTTTAATTTTTTTTTGCTTATTCTTACCACTTCTTCTGCTTTAATATCTGGTAATAACCAATCTAATAAAACGATATCAATTTTCTTGTTATTCTTAATGGTTTCAATGGCTTCATTTCCTGTTTTACAAGTGATGACGTGAGCATGAGTATTTAAAAGAATCGTATTAAGGTATTTGCAATTTTCCATATTGTCTTCAACAATAAGAATGGTTTTATTCATCCAATTATAATCAATTTTTTTTGAGGAGCTAAATCCTGAGAGTTTGGAATCTGTTTTTTCGCCAAAGCTTTCGTAGAAAGGGAGGTCGAAATAAAATTTAGAACCTTTTCCAGATTCACTTTCAAATTTTAGTTCAGAGCCAAATAGTTTTAAAATTTGATATGAAATAGCCAAACCTAATCCTGTGCCACCTCTTGATTGCATGGCTTCACTTTCTACCCTTGAAAAACGATTGAAAATTAAAGTATGATCTTCTTTCTTTATGCCAATGCCAGTATCTTCAATATAAATTCTCAGATGTCTATTGTTAATTTCCTTAAAGCCAATCTCGATACTTCCTTTATCAGTATATTTAAAGGCATTAGTCAGTATATTCGATAGTACTTGTGCTAATCTGTTAGGATCAACTCTAACATAGTATTGTGTATGTTCTGAATCCTCAGGCATGGACAATTTAAATTGGATGGGCTTTGGAATCTTGACACTGAAATCCTCCTTTGTCACATTATATGCATCCGTAATGATCTGATTGAGCTCTACTAATTGGGGATATATATTTAGTTTTCCAGCTTCTATTTTACTGAAATCAATAATATCTTGGATCAATAGCATTAACACATTACCATTTTTCTTAATTAATGAACTATATACTTGTTTATCTTCTTTATAGACTTCTTCTTGAGAGAGTAGTGAAGAGAAACCAATGATGGCGTTCATTGGTGTACGGATTTCATGGCTGATATTGGCTAAGAAAGAAGATTTTAATTGATCAGCCGACTCAGCTTTTAATTTAGCTTCCTCAAGTTTGTTTTGATGACCTAATTGTTCTGAAATATTCTCAAATAGCAGTAATGATTGGTTTTCTCCTAAATTAATCATTTGAATTTGAATACTTTTTTCTCTCTTATTTATATCTAATGTTTTAATTATTTGGAGGAATCTATTTTTATGGTTTTGGTTACCAATGTGCTTTAACTTGTTATACTCAAACTTAGATATAACTTCTGCTCTGTATTCTTTATTTGAAATGAGTGAAAAAAAGAGTTGCTTGATATTGCTTATTTCTTTTCTAGTATAACCAAATTCAATTTCAAACATTCTATTGACAAAAGTAAATTGCTCTTCCGCATTTAATATGGCAATAGCATAAGGTGTATTCTCGGTTATTTTTCTTAGAAGATTTTCTTTTTTATTTAAGCTAGTAATTATCTTTTGCCTTTCATACTCTTCTAAATGCAATTGATCTTCTCTTTTATTTAAAACTTTTTGCCACTGAATAAAGTGATAAAAATAGGTGATACAGATTAGAAAAAGCAGGGAGATAAGAATGATTTCCAAAAGGCTCAAGTTTATAAAGCTTTGTTTGTCAGCTTGGTAATCTCCAAACCATTTGCTGTAGATCTTCTGATAAGTACCATCATATTGGATTTTGGTGATGGCATCATTTACTTGATTTAGAAGAGCGGTATCTTTTAGATTCACAGCAACAGAATATTCACGAGGAAGAATAGGTAAGCCTACTGTGGTAATGTCTTTGAAACCATTTTTTTTGGCTATGTATTTGCCTTGAAGATCGGGGAGAAGCGCACAAGTGTTTGGTGTTTCTGATACTATCTTTAAAGCATCTAACTGATTTTCTACAGGCAGAATTCTGTCGGTTGAAATACCAGCTGTTGTAAGGTACTTATGAAGTATGCTACTATTCTCCACAACTACTTTTAAGTTATTCTGATCTCTTACATCTTTTAAACTTTGCCAATAATCACCATCCTTAACAAAAATGCTGTGGGTAATGATTATATACGGCATACTGAAATGAACTTTTTCAGCTCTATCAGGAAGGTAATACATTCCAGCTACCAAATCAATATTTCCAGCTTCGATGTCTTTTTTAACACTTAACCAATTTCCTGTTTGGAATTCTATGTCCACGTCAATTTCTTTGCATATCGCTTTTACAATATCAATATCGAAGCCATCGGCTTGGTTGAATTCATTGATAAATTCATAAGGGTAGTAGGCGTAATCGGCACCAACTTTAATAACTCGTTTATTTTCCTCTGCCTTTGATATCAAAGTGAAAGATAAAAAAATCAATAGCAGAATAGTGGTGAATTGAAGTTTTGAATGCGTATACATTTTCGTTTAATGAAGAAATTTTGATTTTACAAATATACATATTTGGTTATAAGCACCGTACATATTAAATAAAAAAAGCCGAAATGTAAAAATACACTTCGGCTACTTTTGTTTTTGATTAGAGATAAAATTGATACTCTATTTTACTTGATTTATTTACTCTTGTTTGGTTTGGTTGGTATTTGAGGTGTTTCAGGATAAGCTTTCATCTGCTCAAGAATAACTTCTATCGCCTTGTCTAATTGTTGGTCTATACCCTTGAATTCTTTAGCTGGATCGTTTCTAATTTCAATGTCAGGATCAACTCCATATCCTTCAATAACCCATTTTTTACCTTCTACATCAAAAGGTGCAAACTCAGGCTTTCTTAAGTCAGCACCATCAATAAATGGTAAGCTTCCTCTAATTCCAACAACACCACCCCAAGAACGAACACCAATGGTGGTTCCAATTCCTAATTTCTTGAATTGATATGGGAATAAATCTCCATCAGATGCGGAATAGTTGTCGAGAAGTAGAACTTTTGGACCATTTAGAATTTGAGCTGGTTTAGTTGTGATACCAGTATTTCGAGCCATTCCATACATGGTTAATTCTCTATTTAACCTTTCGATAATCATTGGAGAAACGTTTCCACCACCATTTCCTCTATCATCAATAATTAAAGCTTTCTTATTTAATTGTGGATAAAAATGCTTAACAAATTCATTTAAACCTTCTGGTCCCATATCTGGAATATGAATATATCCAACTTGGCCATTAGTAGCTTTATTTACCTTGTCAATATTAGATTGAACCCAATCGTAATAGTATAAACTGGCTTCATCTTTAATAGGGATAATGATTTCATCATGACCTCCCTCAGTGCTAGATTTGCTATTTACCGTTAAAATGACTTCGATATCTGCTTTATTCACTAATAATTCGAAGATATTCTTCACTTCTTTCACTGATTTTCCATCTACAGCAAGGATATAATCTCCTTCGCTAATATTTACTCCCACATCGCTTAATGGCGATCGAACCGATTTGTTCCAATTTTGTCCACGGAGGATTCTTTCAATTTTATAATAACCATTCTTATCTTGAGTAAGCTGAGCACCTAAAAGACCCATTTTTACTCTTTCAGGTTTAATCACATCACCACCATTGATATAGGCATGTCCGACACTGAGTTCACCAATCATTTCACCCATTATATAGGTGAGATCGTAGCGGTTGTTTACATAAGGAACTAGGCTTGAATATTTGCTTTGAATGTTTTTCCAATCTACACCATGCATTTTTTCATCATAAAAGAAATCTCTCATTTGTCTCCATGCATCATTGTAGATTTGATTCCATTCGTCTTTTGGTTCCACCATGACTTTCATGTTTTTGGTTGAGATCCAATCCTTAACATTTATTTTCGATTGTGGTAAAGGGATAACGGCGTATTTGCCTTGATCGGAAATAAACATTTTTTTATGGTCTGCTGTTATCACATAACTTCCAGAACTACCAATCACATCGTCGCTTTGGCTCTTCAAATTGTATTTATGAAGTTCGACACCTTTAGCACCACGACTCCATTTTGCAAAATATACATTGTCATCAATGGCCGAAACATTCCAATAATTAGCTACGTCCACAGGCATGGCGATCGTACGATCATAAATACCATCGAAGTCAATTCTTACACTTAATTCAGATTCTTCCTCTTTTTTGTCAGCTTCTTTTTTATCAGTCTCCTCAATTTTTACCTCATCATTTTCAGGTGCAAATGGGGAAGGAGTTGATTTTTCTAAACTAACAAAGTATATTTTATCCATTTCTTGGTAGGCATGGTTCCATTCTGTTCTGCTATAGATAGGATTAAAATCTCTTCCTGAAACAAAGAAGAGGTATTTCCCATCACTGCTAAAAGATGGAGAATTTGCATCATACCAATCGTTGGTAATTGCATTTGTTGATTTATCATCAATATTATAGACCATTACTTTACTAACTGTTCCACTCTGTGGAAGGGTATAGGTGATCCATTTGCTATCAGGTGACCAAGCATAATCTCTCATTTCCCATGATTCCGCTTGCGCTACAATAGATACCGTTTTAGTTTCTACATTTATCATTTGCAAACGAAGTTTCTTATCACCCCATAAAAGATATTTTCCATCAGGAGACCAAATAGGATTGAATTTATAAGTGTCAGAGTCTTTTGTTAGTTGGATGGCTTCTTCTTGTCCGTTTTGATTAACAATATAGATTTCATCCTCACCAGAAACATCAGAGATATAGCTAATGTATTTCCCTTTTGGTGACCATTCTACATTTCTTTCATGAACACCAGATGTTTCAGTTAAGTTACGTGTGATTCCACTTTTAGCAGGAAGGGTGAAAACATCACCTCTTGCGCCAAAAACCACTCTATTCCCATCAGGAGATACTGCCCACGAACTGATGCTTTTAGAAGCATCTTTTAATTGTGCTCTAGTTTCTGGAAAATCGTTTAGAATAGTAACTTCAACTTTCTCAGTAGTCGAGCTTGCAAAATCATAATAATGCAATTCTCCACCATTTTCAAAGATGATCCCGTTATCACCTAAACTTGGAAATTTAATATCATATCGATCAAATTTAGTGACTTTCTTAGTTTGTTTGGTATTTATATCATACTCAAACAAGTTCATGACTCTATCTCTATCGGAAATATAGTATACTTTATCTTCATGCCACATAGGGAAGATATCTTGATGTACATTATCTGTGATATTGATCGTTTCTTCAGAAGTAAAATCATAGATCCAGACATCATCAGCCATACCCCCTTGGTAGTATTTCCAAGTTCTAAATTCACGAAAAACTCTATTATAAGCTATTTTTTTTGTGTCAGGTGAATACGAACAGAATCCTCCATAGGAGAAAGGAAGTTGTTCGTCGAGTTCTCCATCGATATTGACCATAAAAAGACTTCCTTTAAAAGAATTGAAAGTCTGTTTTCTACTTCTGAAAACAATGTTTTCATTGTCTTTCCAAGTCATTACTATATTATTAGGACCCATGCGATCACTCACATCATCACGACCTAGAGTGGCTGTATAAGTGAGTCTTTCTGGTTGGCCACCTTGAGCAGCCATTGTGTAAACTTCTGTATTTCCATCCATTTGTCCAGTGAAAGCGATGCTTTTTCCATCAGGAGAAAATTTGGCGAACATTTCGAAGCCTTCATCATTGGTCATTTTACGAGCAATTCCGCCTGTTTTGGCTACCGTGTATAAATCACCAGCATAGGTGAATACTACTTGATTTCCATGCATAGTAGGAAATCTCATCATTTTACTTTCCTGAGCAAAGCTGCTTACAAACAGAATACTTAGGAAAAATGCTAAGAATTTTTTCATTGATTTTATTTTTTTTGAAAATAACGATGGTTACAAATTAGTTTAAAAATTACAGGCCTTTAATCACTAAAGGCCTGTAAGCATTCTAATATGAGATAATTTTTGTAAAACCAATTATCTCTTTTCATAAAGTGTGCCACTATTTATAAATTACAAGCAATCAAATATATAGAAAAAACAGAATAAAAACACGAAATAATATCTGTTCGCTGTAGTGCAGAACTGTACAATATCGGACACAAAAAAATGACTATTTTTCTATTTTTGGGTAATCTATGATATGTCTGATGTGATTATATAATGGTTTTAGTCTACGATATAGTTTTCGATATACCTTTTTATATAATCTACGGTAGATTTCTACATTTGCAGGATTGGGCTCAAATGTTTTTTCTATATGGCACATTTGTTCAATAGCTGATTCAAAGGTGGGATATAATCCCAAACCAACTGCACAATTGATAGCAGCGCCTAAAGCTGAGGTTTCAAAAGTATGTGGCTTTTCCACTGTGAGACCAAAAATATCTGCTGTCATTTGCATAGCGATTTCACTTTGAGAACCTCCTCCCGATACTCTAAGTTTCTTAATCTTTACTCCTGTTTTTTTCTCGGTTCTTCTTGCTCCTTGTTTGAGGCTGTAAGTGAGTCCTTCAAGTATGGCCTTATAAATATGCGCACGGGTATGCACATCTCCAAAACCAATAATGGCTCCTTTAGCTTCTACGCCTGGGATTCTTATGCCTGGTGACCAATAAGGTTGTAAGGTTAATCCCATGGAACCAGGTGGTATGTCTTTTATCATTTCGTCGAATTGCCTTTCAGCTGGTATTCCTGTTTCTTTTGATTTCTCAATCTCTCTATATCCAAATTCATTCTTAAACCAGTTAATCATCCAATAACCTCTGTAAATCATAAATTCAGTATTGAAATGGTTAGGGATGGCAGAAGGATAGGAGGGGAAAAAGCGAATGACTTCTCTATACTTAGGGTGGACAGTTTCGACTGTTGCTGTAGTGCCAAAACTTAAACAGGCAATATCAGGGGTCATGCATCCACTGCCTAAAACTTCGCAGGCTTTATCCGCGGCGGCTGCAATGACAGGAAGACCTTCTGGAAGGCCTGTCTCCTTCATAGCTTGTTTACTAATATGGCCTAGCAACTCCGAAGGTTTAACTAATTCAGCAAGTTTAGACGAAGAAATGGGAAACATTTTGGAATTAAACTCTCCAGGCTTACACCATTGTTGTTTTTTATAATTAAATGGCATATAACCTACTGTACTCCCTATAGAGTCAATATATTTGCCAGTTAATTTATAATTAAAATAGCCTGATAAGAAAAGATATTTATATGTTTTATTCCATATCTCTGGCTGATTTTGTTTGAGCCAATTCGATTCCCCATCTTTAATAGCATGCGTAATAGAACCATATAGATTAATCATCAATAATCCTTTTTTTATCATTCCTGTTGGGAATCTATCAAGTTTGGCCTTTCTTTGATCTAGCCAGATAATTGCAGGACGTAATGGTTTCCCATCCCTATCCAAATTTACTACGCTACCTCTTTGTGTAGTAATGGAGATTCCTTTAATATTTTTTATAGGAATTGAAATATTTTTCATTAAACCTTGTGTGGTTTCACAAAGTTTATTCCATAAATAGTCAGCATCTTGTTCGGCAAATCCCGGTTCAGAAGAGGTATATGGTTCAATTTCTGTTTTTTCAATTTTACAAACCTCACCCTTTAAATTTATTAGTGCTGCACGAATAGATTGTGTACCAGCATCAATGGCTATTACAAATGTTTCTTTTTTATAATTATTATTCATGATTAGATGTTCCGAATTAGTCTTTCCCCCCCTGTGAAAAATGATAAAATTGAAAAATATGGTTATCAAATTTATGCAATCAAATTAAAGGAATTTATTTCAATAATTAAAAAGAAATTGTTTATAATGAGAATATGTTCATTATATTTGCAAAATAAAATTGAATTATGATAATTGCAATAGTGATTGAGAATCAATTAAAGATGACTGTAGGAGATTGTTTATCAGATGCATCGGTGTTTCTTATCTATGACTCAGATAAGAAAATAAAACAAATAATACCTCTTCCTATATGTGAGCCTCAACTAATGAAAGCAATATGCTTCTCTAAATATTTAAAAGACCATCTTGTTGAGATTGTATTTGCAAGGGATTTAGGGCCAAAAGCCAAGTCATATCTCAATGATTTGCTCATCAGATATTCGAGTAGTATTGATTATGATTCAGCTGAAAATGTGATATCAAATATTAATAAAAATAAAATACGATGAATAAAAAAGTTGCGATTCCAGTGGAAAATGGAAATATGAGCACTCATTTTGGTCATGCAAAAATATTTGCATTGATAGAAGTAGAAGATGGAAAAATAATTGCCGAACAAAAGTTAACGCCTCCAGCACATGAACCAGGCGTATTGCCACGATGGTTAAAAGAAGTTGGAGCAACAGATGTAATCACAGGAGGAATGGGACAGCAAGCCATTCAAATATTTCTACAACACAATATTAATGTATTTGTTGGTGTATCTCCAAAGGCACCAGCTGAATTGGTCAATGATTTGATTAATAATACTTTAAGTTCTGGTGGGAATCATTGTTCTCATTAATAAAAGACATAAATTAAAAAGTAAAAATCTGATGATTCGAAATTTAGCTTTCATATTTATCATCTATTTAGATTGAATCCATTGGAAATCAAGATATTTGTTTCATTTTAATTTTTACTTTTGCAACCATAAAAAAATAGAAAATAATGGATACTAAAAATGCAGGTTTCAATTCAAAATTGATCCATAGTGGTGCTATTCATGATGAAAAGATGAGTGCCGTAAGCCCAATTTATCAAACTTCCACATTTGCTTTTAAAGATGCAAATCATGGAGCTGCTTGTTTTTCTGGAGAAGATCCAGGTTATATATATACTCGTATTGCTAACCCTAATACTAGAGAGTTAGAAAAGGCTGTTGCAGACTTAGAAAATGGTTTCGATGGTATTGCTACTTCATCAGGGATGGCTGCCGTTAATGTGGTTTATTTAGGCCTTTTAGGATCTGGTGATCATATAGTTAGTCATAATGCTGTTTATGGACCTTCCAGAGGAATCATGGAAACTCTTTATCCTAAATTCAAGGTTGAATCAACTTATGTAGATGCAACAAATGTACAAAGCGTTAGAGATGCCATCCAAGAAAATACTAAGGTTTTATATGTTGAAACGCCAGCTAATCCAACTATTGGCATTACTGATTTGAAAGCAATGGCAGAAATTGCAAAGGAGTTTAACATCAAATTGGTTGTTGATAATACTTTTTGTTCTCCTTATTTACAAAAACCTTTAGATTTAGGTGCTGATATCGTACTTCATTCCATGACAAAGTTTATCAATGGGCACGCTGATATCGTTGCTGGTATGGTTATTACAAAAACTGAGGAGGATTATAAAAACCTTAGAGGTGTAATGGTGAATATTGGTTGTAATATGGATCCACATCAAGCTTGGTTAACTCGTCGTGGTTTAAAGACTTTAGGAATTAGAATAGATCGTGCTCAAGAAAGTGCACAAAAAGTTGCAGAATATTTAGAAGCCCATCCTAAAGTAGAATGGGTAAAATATCCTGGGCTTAAGTCTCACCCGCAATACCATTTAGGAAAAAGCCAAATGAGCGGTCCTGGCTCTATGATTTCCTTCGAAGTTAAAGGTGGTGTAAAAGCAGGTAAAGTAGTTATGGATAGTGTGAAATTAGCTCTTTTAGCTGTTTCTTTAGGCGGAGTAGAAACTCTTATTCAACATCCTGCAAGCATGACACATAGTAAACTAAGTGACGAAAAACAATTGGCTGGAGGAATTACTAAAGGATTAATTCGTTTAGCTATTGGTATTGAAGATGTAGAAGATATTATTAAAGATTTAGATCAAGCTTTAGCTGCTATTTAAATATCTTTTAAAAAATATTTGAAAGGACTGTCTAATAAACTAAATGCATATTTAGCTTTTTTAGACAGTTTTTTTATGCCTAGTTTAACCATGATTTTTATTTTTATGGAAAATAATTCCAAATATTGGAAATAAGGCTTTGATTTTCCCAAAATGATTGTTATATTTGTTTATAACCAAAAGTCAGACCATTGAAAATATTTGTAGTAGAAGATGATTTAGTATTTGCCAAAAGTATCAAATACTACCTTGGGCTAAATCCAGATAATGAAGTAGAGCACTATACCAATGGTAAAGAAGCTTTAGCTAATAAATATAAGAATCCAGAGCTTATTATTTTAGATTATCACTTGCCTGGAATGAATGGAAATGAAATTATGAAAGCCTTTCATAAGTTCAATCCCAAAACATTTATCATTATCATGTCGTCTCAGAGCGATATAAAGGTTGCTGTTAACTTAATGCGCGATGGTGCATTTGATTACTACGTAAAAGACACGGATTTAAAAGATCGACTTTGGATGTCGATGGAGAAGATAAGTAGGTTAAGTGGCTACGAGAAAAAGATTGAATTACTAGAAGCAGAAGTTGAGAATAAATACGCCTATAATAAACTAATTAGAGGAAATAGCAAACCCATCAAAAGCATTTATAACCTTATTGAAAAAGCAACCAAAACCAATATTAATGTGAGTATTTCTGGAGAAACTGGAACTGGAAAAGAATTGGTTGCCAAAGCTATTCATTATAATTCTTCAAGAAGCAAAGAAGGTTTTATTGCCGTGAATGTGTCTGCTATTCCAAACGAACTAATTGAAAGTGAGTTATTCGGTTACGAGAAAGGGGCTTTTACGGGTGCCAATAGTCGTAAATATGGTAAATTTGAGGAGGCCAATAATGGAACTCTATTTTTAGATGAAATAGGTGACATGGATTGGGGAATGCAGAGTAAGATTTTAAGGGTTTTACAAGAAAACGAGTTAACAAGAATAGGTGGGAATACTACTATTCGATTGAATGTTCGTCTTATAGTAGCTACCCATAAAAATTTATCCGATTTAGTTAGAAAAGGGGAGTTTAGAGAAGATTTATACTATAGGTTACTTGGATTACCCATTCAAATCCCACCATTGAGAGCTAGGGAAGGTGATGTACTTTTATTAGCCAAACATTTTATTGGCGAATTTTGCGCTAATAATGGCATGACGGATAAAAAATTAGGGCTCTCTGCTCAAGAAAAACTAAAAAGTTATCACTTCCCTGGCAATGTAAGAGAATTGAAATCGATAAGTGAATTAGCTGTTGTGATGTCCAATGAAGATATGATAGAAGCATCAGATATTAATTTCAGTTCTTTAGGTTCTGTGGAAGACATATTCTCCGAAGAATTATCTATGAAAGAATACCATCAAAAAATCATTAAGTATTTCCTCAAGAAATATGATAATAAGGTTAGACTGGTCGCCAAAAAATTGGATATTGGTAAATCAAGTATCTACAATATGATAAAAGAAGAAGAAGAACAATATTCTTAATACATTATTTCCTCGCTTGTTTTTCCAATTCTGTATTTTCATTTCAATAGAATAAAATACTATCTTTGTTAGGTTCATATTCTTTAGAATACCCTTAAAATCAAATGCATTGTCAAAATGAGCTATTCTTTCCTTATCGAAAAAGCCCAAATTGCACGGATAATATTGAGGAATCTCTCTTTGTTTTTCTTGTTGTTGTTTGTTTCTTTTGCCTTCTCTCAGAATAATTATTCCATTTCCAAACAAATTACTTCTATCAATGGTTTACCTTCAGATTATGTATATGATATAGAGTTTGACCAAGCAGGCTATGCTTGGATTGCTAGTTCAGAAGGATTAATAAAGTATAATGGAAAAACTTTTAAAACCTATTTCCCTAATGATACCATAGAAGATGCTAGCGTTCAGAAATTGATAGTTGATAGTCAAAAAATTTGGTTTACAGGCTCTAAGGGACAACTGTATTGCTTTAACATGGAAAGTGGTGATTTTGAGTTGTTCGAATTAAATCCTCAATTTATAAATTCTCAAAGACGAGTAGCATATACATTCATTTATTTGGATTCTAAAAAAAGGCTGTGGTTGGGTCAGAAAAATATAGGAGTTTTAATTTTTGATACCAAAACTGGAGAACAAAAGATTTTTAATAAAGCTAATTGCTCTTGGCTTCCTTCTAATTGTGTATTTGATATTTGCGAGGATGATTCAGAGCTGTTTTGGCTAGCCACCCGAGCTGGCCTTATCTCAACTTCTTCTCTTTGGAATTATGCTTTTGAAGAAAACCAAACACCTAAATTAGTTTCTGATAAACTTTCCTATTGTACCAAAAGTGTAATTATTGATTTAGCTGGTTATGTTTGGTTTGGTACCAGAGAACATGGTTTGTTTCGCTATAATGTTATTTCTGATGAGGTGATATCTCATTCTGTTGGATCTGATAATTTGCCAGCGAATGTGGATAATCTTTATTTAGATGAGAAAAATCATTTATGGTTTTCGAGCCTAAATGATGTCTATAAAATAGATATAAGTAATGAATTAGTAAATGATTTGAATAGTTACCCATTGGTAAGTACTTTCAGTAATTGGCACCAAATTAATGATTTTACACATTCCAAATCTGGGAATATTTGGATTGCCACTAAGGGAGGTGGAATAAGTATACTCATTAATAGAGAGGAGAGATTTAATAATTCAGATTTTCAACCTGATAAAAAAGATTTGTTCGAGTTCTCTATTAAAGATTTAATAATTACAAAAGAAAATAGATTATGGACTATAACTGCCGAACAAGGTGTAATGGTTTTTAAATCCAATGGAAAATATCTATCAAAACTTAGTTCAACCATTAATAATAAGTTTAATAAATGGGAAAAGAGAGCATTGTTTCTGTCTTCTAACGAGAACATAATACTCATTGGGGATCAAAAAAAAATATTACAAATAAACACTGAGAAAGATAATGAAATTTCAAGATTGACCCTCCCTAAGAAAATAAGATCTCAAATTAAAGACATCAGAGGTGTATATTATAATCAGGATAATAGTTTTTGGATTTATGATGATAATGGCGCATTTCTAATTGATAAAGGGGGTTTGATTGATACTATTAATTCCAATAGTCCCATATCAGTTGTTCTAGAGGATTATAGGAAAAATATTTGGTTTGGTACTGAAAATAATGGGTTGATTCTTTATTCTACATCTTTAAAAAAGAAGCAAAGAATGGAGTATTTCCCAAATTCCAAACATCAATTAGTAGGAAACAAAATCAGTTGTTTGTTGGAAGATAATACCGGTGTAATGTGGGTAGGAACATTAGATGGTGGTCTCTGCTATTTTGATAGAAATTCAAAACAATTTAGAAAGCTTAAGACAAATAAACAAGAAAGCTTAACATCTGTTTACTCAATGATCGAATACAACAGTGAAAGTTTATGGATAACTTCCACTAAAGGAATATCTGAATTGAACATTGATGCAAAGAAAATGAAACTTTATACTCATGAGCAAGGTTTACCTTTGGTTATGTTTAATTCAAATTCAGTTGTGAAAAATACTTCTGAAGCACTATTCTTTGGTACGCAAAATGGAATCATCAGTTTTTATCCCCAAAAAATAAATTTAAGCAAAAATTTCCCTAAAATAGATTTCACTGACATTAATGTATTTAACCATTCCATCTATAATAATGATAGTATATATTCTTTTTTAATTTCCAATGATACAATGTTGGTATTAGAAGCTCATCAGAATTTTATAGGCTTTGGATTTGTGGCTCTTGATTTAGATTTTCCCGAACAAATCATATACAAATATAAGCTATCTGGGGTTGATGAGGATTGGATTGTCAATAGGAATGTGAATTATGTAAGTTATTCTAATTTATCTCCAGGTGATTATTTATTCGAAGTTACTTCTACAAACAAGGATGGGATCTGGAACCCAAACCCTATTCATTTCCATATTAGTATTATCACAGAGTTTTACAAAAGAGTTTGGTTTTGGGTCATTTTAGGAATTCTTTTTTCTTTTGTCATCATTATTCTTGTCTATTTTAGATTGTATTTGGTGAATCAAAACACCAAAATTTTAGCCCAAAAAGTAGAGATTAAAACTCAACAATTAAAAGAATCTAATTTGAGACTCCAAAAAGAAGTGGATGAAAGAAAAAATGCAGAGGAGCACGCTGATAAAGCTAACCATACCAAAAGTGAGTTCCTTGCTAATATGAGTCACGAAATCCGAACTCCAATGAATTCCATTATAGGATTTACTGATTTACTTTCTTCTCTTGTTAAAGAGGAAAAGCAAAAGTATTATTTAGATAGCATCAGAAGCAGTGGTAGAAGTCTTTTGGTTTTGATAAATGACATATTAGATTTATCAAAAATTGAAGCTGGAAAATTTGATATTGAATATAGGACTGTAAATATCCAGAATCTTATAGCAGATATTAAACAGGTATTTACTCTTAAGTGTGATGAAAAGGATCTTTTATTTGAAACTTATATAGATCCTAAAATTCCAAGGGCTTTAGAGTTAAGTGATACCAGATTGCGACAGATATTTGTGAATATTGTGGGTAATGCAATTAAGTTTACTGATAAAGGAAGAATTAGTATTTCTGTCTATCAGATTGCCGCACCTGTATCTACCAATAATATAAATTTAAAAATTGAAATACAAGATACTGGTGTAGGGATTCCTAAGGAACAACAAAACAAAATATTTAGTGCATTTCAACAACAAGAGGGTCAGGAGTTTAATAAATATGGTGGAACGGGTTTGGGCCTTACCATTAGTAAGAGGTTAATGGAATTAATGGGAGGGAAAATAGCCCTAAATAGTGAAGTCGGAGTGGGTTCTACCTTTACACTATACCTGAACGATGTACCTCTATCTACCGAAAACCCAGAGGTTTTTGAGACAGAAGAAAACTTCGTTTTGAATGAATTGGACCTAAATGGAATTTCCATTTTGGTAGTGGATGATAGTTGGGCCAACAGAGATCTTATAAAAGAATACTTAATTGAAACCAATGCTACTATTTTTGAGGCAGGAAATGGACAAGAAGCTTTCGAAAGTGCAAAAGAGAATCTTCCTGATATCATTTTCTTAGATATCCGTATGCCTGTGATGACCGGGCCAGAAACAGCTAAAGCTCTAAGAGATTATTTCCCAACTGCTGAAATACCTTTGGTAGCTTTTACGGCAAGTGTTTCTTTTGCAAGTGCTAGTAACTTTAAGGCGGCAGGTTTCGATGATGTGCTTTTAAAGCCTGTACAAATGAATGAGATGGCAGATGTGATATCTAAATATGTTTCTGTTAGTGCTGATACAAAAGTGTCTGTGATACCAAGTGTAGAAGAAGAGTCTTATGCCAGTTACGAAAATATTAGAATAATCGATTTAAAAGCTGCCTTGGAAGAGTTGCAGCTGCTAAAGGGTAAATGGGAATTTACAAAATCAAATAGATTTATAAACACAGTATTAGATTTTAGTAAAGAAGTTGAAGAAATAGGGGTATCATATGGTATTAATTCCATCACTCTGTATGGTAAAAAACTAAGTTTGCATGCGGAGAGTTTCGATACAGAAAAAATGGAAAAAACTTTGAATGAGTTTGTCGATATGGTTGGAGAATTGAATAGTTATTTAAACGATTAATTATGGAAACTGGTCAGTACAAAGTACTTATAGTAGATGATGTTCCAAAAAATATTATGGTTTTGGGTAATAATTTACTGAGCGAAAATTATCAAATTGCCTATGCTCGTAGCGGACAAGAAGCAATTGACTTAACTCTTGAAAATGATTTCGATTTAATCTTATTAGATATAATGATGCCCGGAATGGATGGTTACGAAACCTGTAAACACATTTTAAATAATCCCCAAACAGCCCAAATTCCGATCATCTTTATAACTGCAAAAAACGATTTCGACAGTATTGTTAAAGGGTTTGATGCCGGAGCTAAAGACTATGTAACTAAGCCATTTAATGCAAAAGAACTCTTAGCTAGAGTGAGAACTCATTTGGAGCTAAAAAGAAATCGAGAAACATTGGAAGGACTAAACTCCAAGCTAGAGCAAAAGGTAAGGGATCGCACATTAGAACTCAAAAAAGCCAATGATAAAATAAAACAGCTCGATTCTGCTAAAAGCAGTTTCTTAGGTATTATAAGTCATGAAATTAGAACTCCATTAAATGGGATATTCGGAAGCGTAGAAATCCTCAGGGATATGTTGAAAGATGATGATAGTGAAGATATTATAGAAATGATATCAGAATCGGCTGAAAGACTTTTGACTTTTTCTGAACTTTCAACTTTGATAACAGAATTAAATATAGATACTTATCAGCTGAGTAAGTATATTATTGATCTTTCAGATGTATTACAAGAAGTAAAAGAAGAGCGGATACTAAAATTAAGCAATGAAAGTAAAGTCAATATTCATTATGAGGACAATGAGAAGGGCTTTTTTATTGATGCAGATGAAAAACTCATTAGAAAAGTAATTAATGATATCATCCACAATAGCATTAAGTTTAATCAAGAATCCGTAGAAATTCATATAGACATTAATAAATCAGATCAAGATATTCAGATTCAAATTTCCGATGATGGTGTTGGTTTTCCATCGCATATTTTAGAAAATATCTTCGAAGTATTCCATGCCGACTCAGAAGAATATGTAGAAGGAAAAGGTTTGAATTTAGCTGCCGCTCGCTTAATATTACAGGCCCATGGTGGAAATATAAAAGCGGAGAATAGTAAAGACGGAGGAGCTTATGTTTCCATCAGTATCCCAAAGAGTGAAATTGGCTAAAAGTATTTTGTAATAGTATTAATTATCTATGACTGAAACTATAAAATCACAAGTGTTAAAAGCTCTGAAGAACGATTTACAGAAAAAGGTTGATTCATCTTCTCTAGAAATAGCTTCCATACGAGAATCAAGAAATAGCGACACCAAAAGCAGTGCTGGAGATAAATTTGAAACAGGCAGGGCCATGGCTCAAATGGAGTTGGAAAAGATGGAAAGAGCTTTGAGTAGGAGTGCCAAGCTGCTACAAGACCTAGAGCTTATCAATTTGGAAAAGCATTATAAGCAAGTAGAGTTTGGGAGCCTAATAATCACCAATAAAGAAAATTATTTCGCTTCGTTTGGATTAGGGAAAGTAACCGTTGATAGCAAGGATTATTATGCTATTTCTTTAGCATCCCCAATTGGACAAGTCATAAGACAGAAAAGGGTAGGAGATAAACTGGTTTTTCAAGGTCGCGAAATATGTATTGAAAATATTCTATAGACTTTAATTTAGGCATTTAATAATTTCCTTTACTTTTATACTTTGTCATATCCTAAAAAATATCGGTCATGAAACTAATCTGTTATTCTTTTTTAGTCATTTTTTTGTTGGGTTCCTTAAACTCTAGTTATTCTGCATCTGGAGGTCCCTTAAAACCAGAGCAAGCAGCTTACGATGTCAACTATTATTTCTTAGATATCAGTATTTTTCCAGAAACCCAGAGCATAGATGCTTCTTTATTGTGTAGGGTGAGAATTATAGAATCTATTGATAGTTTAATGCTTGATTTGGATGAGCCATTTACAGTGTCTACTGTATTGCTTAGTATTAATGAAGGAGAGTATACTGAAGTAGGATTTAATCATTTCAATGAGTTATTAAATATTGATATTCCAGAGGATGTGATGGAAGATGATATGGTTTCAGTAGAAATATACTATAGTGGAGCTCCTCGAATAGCAGATAATCCTCCATGGGGAGTTGGTTTTGTTTGGGAAACTACACCCGATGGCGCCCCCTGGTTAGCTGTTGCCTGTGAAGATGAAGGAGGAGATATTTGGTGGCCGTGCAAAGATCACCCGTCAGACGAACCTGATTCTATGAATATCAATTTCACTGTGCCAAATCCATTGATGTGTGTTTCAAATGGGCAGTATATGGGAGTAGATGACAATGGAGACAATACATCAACCTATAAGTGGTTTATATCCACACCTATTAATAATTATAATGTGACATTCTATGCTGCAGAGTTCATGTTGATAGAAGATGAATATGAAAGCACCATTGGAAATACCATTCCGTTTAGATTTTGGGTATTGCCAGAAAGTTACGAACAAGCGGTGGACTATATGGATGTCTTTCTTCAGGAATTTAATTTCTTGGAGGAAATATGTGGCCCTTTTCCTTTTGGTACTGATAAACATGGTTGGGCTCATGCGCCTTATTGGGGAATGGAACACCAAAGCATCATCGCCTATGGGCATAATTTCACAACGAATAACTGGGGCTACGATTATATCCATTATCATGAATTAGCCCATGAATGGTGGGGGAATTTAATTACCGCTAAAGATTGGTCTGATATCTGGATACATGAAGGAATAGCCACCTATACTGAAGCTTTATATGTTGAACGTATGTCAGGATTAGATGATTATTTGCAATTTATGAGGCAGAATCGTCCTGGTGATAATCATTCATATCCTTTAGCACCACTCGAAAGTATGACAGCTGGTCAAGCCTTTGGATATTTAAATTCATATGGTCGTGGTGCTGCCGTCATGCATACTTTAAGGTATCATTTGGGAGATGATTTATTCTTTGAATT
The DNA here is from genome assembly GCF_013166635.1 of Lentimicrobium sp. S6. Lineage (NCBI taxonomy): Bacteria > Pseudomonadati > Bacteroidota > Bacteroidia > Bacteroidales > Lentimicrobiaceae > Lentimicrobium > Lentimicrobium sp. S6. Next base: position 83,919 of record NZ_JABKBZ010000010.1, read on the forward strand.
AATGAAAAGGTGGGCTTATCCGGACCCTAATGACTTTGACAATACCAATGGAAGACTATGCCGAATTTTAAGTACAGAGGATATGAAAAATCAAGCTGAGGAGGTCACAGGAATAGATTTATATCCTTTCTTTAGTGTTTTTATGCGTGAAGCAAGTTATCCCGACTTAATAGTTGAACGAGAATATAATCAAACAGTATTTCAGTGGCAGACAGAGAATAATATTCCTCTAGATATAAACATCCCCATTCTCATCAATGGTGAAGAATATACCGTTGAAATGACAAATGGACAAGGAAGCATAGAAATGCTGATAGAGGATGATTTAGAGATAGACCCAGATAAATGGATACTCATGGCGAATCCTACTATTTCAGTTTCTCTCAATGAGCTGGACAAGTCTGGAGCAGTGGTGAAATTAGAGCAAAATTACCCAAATCCATTTTCTGATTTTACTCAAATTGAATACAGTATACTAAATACAAATTATGTTTCATTGAAGGTTTATAACCTTGTTGGTAAAGAGGTGTTAAGCCTTGTGGATGAGGATGAAAACACAGGGGTTTATCAAGTAAATATAGATGGTAAAAATCTAGAGTCAGGAATTTATTTCTATACCTTAAAGATAGGCAATGCTGAAAAAACTAAGAAGATGCTTGTCTTGGATTAGGAGGTATAACCATAAACAATAAAGGCTGCTTGAATTTTATATTCACGCAGCCTTTATTTTGTAACCAAGATTTTATTTACATTTTTATCAATTTTTTGAGAAGAAATAACCTCATTATTCTCAAATATAATAAAGTAAAGCCCATTTGGTAAAGAGGAAATGTCTATTTGAATTTTACCTTGCTGGTCATTATTACTGCCTTGTAATAGCGTTTTTCCTGAGATGTCTTTAATAGAATAATTTTCAACATCACTTGCACCATTAACCTGAACATGGTTCTGACTTGGGTTCGGATAAATTGAAATTTGCTCAAAATCTATATTTTCAAGACCAATAAGGTAGTCAATATAGATTTCCAAAGTTTCTGAATATTCGCTTTCGCCATATTCATTAATGGCTTTTACTGAAAGATAACAGTAACCAGAAAACTCAGTATTCCACTCTATATCCACGTCGTTGGCATCGCTAGTTAAGGTCCCGGCTGTTTCTGGTGACAAACTCCATTCATAATTTAAAGCTCCAGGAATGTAAGCTGCGGTATAAGGAGTGTTTGTGGTATTGGCCAATTCTATGGTATCAGAACCAATAGGTTGATTAGGAAGGCTGGTGCAGCAAATACAGTAACCGTGACTTCTGATTGTGCGCTTGTCTCACCATCGGTAACTTCTACAGTGTAAATAGTGGTATAATTGGGGCTAGTGATAAAACTTGGTAAATTAGATTGGAAGCCAACAGGGTAGGTAGTCCAATTATATTCATATGTTCCCGTTCCTCCAGTAACAGTAGCTAATAATTCAGTGTCTTCCCAATCTTCAATCTCATCTGGACTAGCAGTAGCTACCACAACTAGTTCACCATTTTCAACGAAAATAACTACATCGTCTGTATCGGAGCAACCGTAGGTATTATCTGTTACGGTTAAATCAAAAGTGCTTGTTGAATTGAGTTCCGTAGTGATTGGGTTACTTATGCTCGGATTATCTAATAGGTCTGTAGGTTCCCAAGACCAAGAATAATCTCCGCTGCCTTCTGTGGCACTACCTTCTAATTGAGTTGATGTTCCATTAATAATAGTTTGGTCCTCACCAGCAAAAGCAGAAATAGAATGAATACTCAGTTCCAAAGATGCTGAGGCTCCTTGTCCACAATCATTGATTCCTGTTACGGTGATTAAACCATTTTCAGCATTATTCCCCACTGAAACAGTGATGGTATTTGTGTTTTCTCCACTTGTGATAACGAAGCCATTTGGTAGCGTCCATTGGTGAGAATCTGCATGTTCAATAACGGGGACTGTAAACTCAATGTCACTTGTGCCTAAACAAATATCTTGCGGACCTATGATAACTCCAGCATCAGCAACTAATTGTATTACTGTAATAGTAATTGAGGAAGTCACAGAAGTAAGTCCATCGTTTACTTCAACAATATATTCTTTTGTTTCATTGGGTGAAATAGTAGGAGTGGCTTCGCTTGAAGTATAACCTACGGGATTACTAGTCCAGCTATAATAATACTCTCCAGAACCACCTGTTACAGTGTTTTCTATGATTAAGCTTTCACCAAAACAAATGGTGGTTGGGTTCACAGTGATTTCAACTTCAAGAGCATCTCCAACTACTATATTTACTATATCAGAGCTCGTACAACCCGTTGTATTATCTGTTACTTCCAATGTGAATTCTGTATCCTCAGTTAAAATGACGGTGACTGGATTTTGAACATTAGCATCCTCCAATAAGCTTGCTGGTTGCCATTGCCAGCTATAATCTCCACTTCCTTGGCTTACGCTTCCATTTAGAGTTGTAGAAGAAGTATGAGAAATATTTTGGTCTTCACCTGCTGAGATTTCTAATAGGTTTACACTAATTCCTAAACTAGATGAAACACCATCTCCACAATCATTTACACCCACAACGCTAATATTTCCACTAGCTGCTGTTTCACTGGCTTCAACGGTGATGGAATTTGTATTTTCACCACTAAGCATATTGAAACCTTCAGGTAGTGACCAAGAATAGGAGGTGGCATTTTCAATAGTTTCAATAGAGTAGGAGAATTCGCTTTCTCCTTGGCAAACTTCAGTTAAGCCTGTAATTCCTCCAGCATCAGCAGGGAAAGGGTTTACAGTGATGGTTACTGATTCTTGCAATGTTGATGTTCCATCAGAAACTTCTACATGATAAGTAGTTGTTATAAGTGGCGATACACTGGGGTTAGAAATATCAGAAGTAAATCCTTCTGGTGTGCTGGTCCAAGAGTAGGTGTAATTTTCAGAACCACCAGTTGCTGTTGTTGTTAATTGTGAGTTTTCACTGGCGCATATTTCTGTAGGTTGAGCTGAAATAGAGATTTCAAGCGGAACTCCCTGATGCTCAATGGCTCCCATATCGATGATTCCATTATGGATTCTAGTATTTCCTAGTAAATCTAATTCTGGATAATCACCACTTGGGTTTCCTGCATCAATACATGGGGAATTATTTTGTAATGACCAATCAGCTGAAGTGCCATCGTATTCATTCCCTGCTCCAGATGATGGATTAGTAAATAATGGGTTTTCATCAATATTGTTTTCGTATTCTCCTAGAAAAAATGAACCTGGTGCAATACCGATATCATTTTGTCCGCCTTCAATGTCACAATAAGTAAAATTAGGAGAAAGCGCATCGGTATCTAAGTAAATTTGATTTCCGTCTTCGGTTGCAACGTTTCCCCATATTATATTATTTTGAATAGTATAACTTTCATCCATCTCAGCGAAATAAATCGCCCCTCCATAATTAGATTTATTATTTGAAATTGTATTGTTATGAATATTTGGTGTTCCTAATACTGTATAAATCCCACCACCATTATGATCATTTTCACCGTCAGCAATTGTAGAGTTATTTGTAATTATATTATTATAAATTGAGGCTTGAGAATTTGTAATGTAAAATCCTCCCCCAAATCGACAATAGTTATTTGATATGATATTGTTTTTTACAATTGGATTTCCATGGTTAATAGATATTCCTCCAGCTTCAACGTCGGCATTATTTTCAGTTATAATATTACCAGAAATAATAGCGTCGGAATATGCTATATTGATTCCACCGCCTACACCAGAGTAATTATTACAAATTAAATTGTTTTTTATAATAATATCTCCGTATAAAACCAAAATAGGAGATTGTGATATGTGATTTGAAATAAAACAATTGCTGATATTAATTTTTGAGTAATGTGAGATTTCAAATGCAGATGCTGTTTGATCATCATATTGTTTAGTGTATTGTAATTTACAATAAATAAACTTCGAGGAATCATTTGTTAATGGAGTATCATTAAAATCAATTCCTAACCATCCTTGAGATTCGTCAGTTGCTGTAAAACTAATGCTATCATTAATATTACCAATTGCAGTTAATTGCCCTAAAACAAGTAATCTAGCTGTATAATTAAATTTGACTTCAACCCCAGGTTCAATTGTTAATGTGGTTCCATCAGTAATTAGAATTGAGTTTTGGACCAAATATGGAGAACCAGAGGCAGTTCATACACCTTCAACATTTCCACCAGAAATAGTAGTTTGAGAAAATAACAAAGAATGAGAGATAAATAATAGGCTTAAAAATAGAAATACTTTTTTCATAAGAAATAGATTTTTAAATGCAGAAATAAATATATATACGTTAACGGAACCAAAAATAGTCTTTTTTCTTATACAACAAAACCCCAAATTGGAATATTCCAATTTGGGGTTTGTAATATTGATAATTCTTGCTTCACAATTATTGCAAGAAGAATTGATATTCCAAAGCTTTGTTAATAAATCTTCGAGAACAAGGCTTGTGAATCTTAATTAACAGGGGTCCAGACAGTAAACGTCGGGATGACTGACTATTAAGTTGAGCATAACGATGTTATCGGAGTTTTAACTTCGTTGAGCTCGTGAAAACTCGGTTCTTGCAAAGATTTATTGATACTATTTATCTTCTGGTAGCAATACCACTTCAATTCTAGTATCTTCTTTTAGATATTTCTTTGCAATCTTCTTTAATTCTTTGGCATTTAGGTTTTCTATCATCTCTTGTTTCTTAGTGATGTCTTCCATATTGCCATTATTGAAATAGGCTGCTTCCATTGATTTTAACCAGAAACGGTTTTTCTCTAGATTTTCTTTGAAATCTAAACGTTGTGTCTCTTTTACTTTATCAATGTCTTCTTGTGTAGGACCATCTTTCTTTAGGTTCTCTACTTCAGAAATAGCAGCTGCTATTAACTCGTCAACATTCTCAGGACCACAAGGGAAACCGATAGAGAAACGATATTTTCCAGAAGGGAACTGACTCATGCTTCCTCTGGCACCAACACCATAAACACCTGATTTCTCTTCTCTTAAGTTTTCGATCAATTTAATAGAAAGAACATCCCCTAAAGCAGTTAATAAATACTTTTCTTTAGCATCGTATTTACAAGCAGCAGTGAAATAGATAGTTACCATAGATTTTTCGTCTTGTCCTTTTTTAACTTCCACTTCAATGGGTCCTTTAGGTGCATTTACTTTATGGTCTACAAAGCTTTCTTTGGTGCCTTCACCTTTTAGGCTTCCTAAATATTTTTGAATCAATTCTATGTCGGTATCTTTATTGATGTTTCCAACAAAGAAGAAAACAAAATCACCAGCATTAGCAAAACGCTCTTGGTATGCTTTTTTAGCGATTTCAAAGTCATAAGATTTTAACTCTTCAACAGAAGGAATATAGTTTCCTCTAATATGATTATCAGCTACCACATGGCTCACTTGGTCGCGATAATAGGTGGTTGGATCTTGGAGGAGGTTGGGAAGATACATGGCCGACTTCGAAATAATTGAAGCAAAGGCTTCTTCATCAAAATTAGGTGCAGTAAAATAAAGGTTGATGAGTTGTAACATGGTTTCAAAATCCTTTGGTGTGGCATTACCACTAAATCCCTCTTTTAGAGAAGAGATATAAGGATTGATTCTGATGTTTTTTCCAGCTAATAATTTCTCCAACTCAATGTTTGAGAATCCATTAACACCGCTTTCACTAACCAATTGGCTTCCCATTTCAGCAGACTTAAATTCTTCATCATTATATAAAGAAGAACCACCTAGGCTGTAAGCTGAAACTAGAATCTCATCGTTTTTAAATTCTGTTGGCTTTAAAACTACTTTCAAACCATTAGCAAATTCTAATATTTCAATACCATCTTCGGCAATAGTTTCTGTTTTTGTAATGGCTGCAGCTTCAGGAATAACTTCCATCAATGGGCGATCAGATACGGCATCCACATAAGCTTCTACTTTGTTTTTATCCGCATCGCTTAACCAAGTACTTACTTCGTTTTCAGTTGGTAGAACGAGTCCTTCTTGCTCAGGAGCCATAATTACTACTACGCGATTATAATCTTTAATCCATTCAGCAGCTAAAGCATTTACTTCTTCTAATTTAATAGTAGGTAGTAATTTTTGTGTCATTCCATATTCTGCTTCAATACCTGGAGAAGGAACTTCTTCTAGGAAATGGTTTACATATTCGTTTACATATCTTGCAGATTCTGTTTTATCCGCTTCTTTAAATGCTTTTTCTAAACGAGTGATGTACTCTGTTTTATATCTGTCCAATTCACTTTGAGTGAAACCATGTAATTTTACTCTTTGGTTTTCTTCTAAAAGTGTTTTTAAACCATGCTCAATACCATCAGGGCCAACAACAGCAAAAGAAGAATAGCTATTCTTACTTCTTACCATTCCGCCATAGCTAGTACTTGCAAACATAAATGGAGGAGTAGCAGATTGAGTTAATTCTCCCAAACGTGCGCCCAACATTCCATTATACATACTTTGAGTTAAATCACGACGATAATCGTTCCATAATTTTGTTTCTTGAGTATCATCTTTATACATCAATTGAATCATGGTATAGGGAGCTTCTTTATCGCTAACAACAGAAATATAAGTTTCTTTATGGTCAGGAACTTCAAATTCTTTTCTTTCACGATATTCTTTAGGCATTTCGATAGAACCAAACTTATCTTCTATCTTTCTCAACATTTCTTGTGGTTCTAAATCACCAATGGCAATAACAGCCATTAAATCTGGACGATACCATTCTCTGTAAAAACGACGGATAGTTTCATACTCAAAGGTTTCTAAAATGTCTTTTAGACCAATTGGTAATCTTTCGGCATACATAGAATTTTTAAACATAATTGGGAAATACTCATCGCGCATACGTTGTTGAGCACCTTGTCCAATTCTGAGTTCTTCTAAAATAACTCCTCTTTCTTTGTCAATTTCTTCATCGGTAAAAGAAACACCATTAGCCCAATCAGCTAAAACCAAAAGACCTTTGTCAACAGTTTCAGGATCTTCTGTTGGTACTGGAAGCATATACACGGTTTCGTCGAAACTGGTATAAGCATTCAGATCCCCACCAAACTCAATACCTAAGCTTTGTAAATAACTCACCAACTCATTCTTCTCAAAATGCTCAGTTCCATTGAAACACATATGCTCACAAAAGTGTGCTAAACCTTGCTGATCATCATCCTCTAAAATACTACCAGCATTAACTACTAAACGTAATTCTACTTTGTTTTCTGGTTTTGCATTCGGGCGAATGTAATAGGTAATTCCATTGCCAAGTTTACCTGTCAATACTTGAGAATCGAATGGAATCTCTTCAGTTAATTGAGCGGATAAGTCTTGTGCCACTGTGCTTTGAGTGAAGCCCAGAAAAAGAAGAGCCACCCAAAAAGTGAAAATAAATTTCTTCATGTTTTTAATATTTTGATAAATAGGTATCAAAAGTACATAAAAGAGACTAATCAACAATGTGACTGTACGAAATCGATCGTTTTTCATTGTTCAAACGGTGAAATACCTAAGGGAATAGACTTATAAGGGGGCTTGGGGGCTTGGGGGCTTGGGGCATTAGCGTTAACTTAAGCTGTCTATTTTTTTAAGTTACAGATATACATATGATTACAAGACTATTTCTTTCTGACTTCTTTGTTTTTTACTCTTTTTAATACAAAGGTGTTTTTATCTTCAAGCAC
>NZ_JABKBZ010000110.1:0-10233 GCF_013166635.1 Lentimicrobium sp. S6
ATCTGGAGCCTAAACCAAATCCTCCTGTAGCAGGATAAGCTACATAAGCTGTTCCATTCCATGTATACTTTGCACCGTAGCCACTCACTAAATCCCAATCAATAGAAGAAGGGTAGGGGTTTCCTACAGCATTTGCTTTATTATAGCTTCCTCCAGAACCAGATGTGGTAAGGCTAATGCTTTGATCTCCATCGTTAGGATCTCCAGTAAAGCTATAGGAAGCTTTTGCATGAGTTCCAAAGAAACCATAGGCTGTAACAGGTGTGAGTGTGGTATTCTCATCATCTATTTGCTCCCATAGCCCTGTAGATTCGTTCCAGTTTTGTAAATAATCTCCAAAGAAGAGATTAGCTGTGGTATTATTATTTGGGGGGGATATTAAATGCCATTTACTGTCGTTAGTAAGTGATTTTTTTAATATGAAATCTCCGATAATATAAAGATTTCCAGAGTTGATGAATGATGCTCCATCATTTAAGCTTAGACTTGCTCCAGGCTCAATAAGCAAATCATTACAATTCGCAGTAGATGATACTACTGGATTGGTATTCTGATTACTAATACCCACATTATCTGTAGGACTTGGTAGACTTCCAAGACTCCAGTTTGTGGCTGTTTCCCAGGATGTTGAATTGGTATTTAACCAAGAGTTAAAAGCGGTTGAAGTCACAGACTCATCTCCATCACCACCTATAATACCATCATTTCCATTACCTGATAAGTCAACCACAACATTGCCATCTAGCTTATAATAAGCTACTAAGTTATCTTCATTTCCAGTAAGTGTTTTCAACATATTCTGCTGAATCTCTGATTGGCTACGAATATCATTCCAAATTCTCACTTCGTCTATAATTCCATCAGATAAATTTCTCGAGCCTCCTTGTGAAGAACCAATGGATGAATTAGAAACTGGATTTATAGGATCTGATTGTCCAGTGTCTGAATAAACCAATTCTCCATCCAGATATACAATTGGATCACTATTGCTATCTAGAATCAAAACGACATGATGCCAACCTGTTCCAATATTTGTTCCAGTAGGTATCCAACGACTTTGATCGAATAAGATTAGAATTTGGTTTCCATTATTATCCCATTCAGAATTTCCCACTCCCATTCCGTAACCAAAATTATGATTTCCAATATGAACAAAAGCACCTTTTTGGCTGGTAGAATTCAGATTTATCCAACATTCAAGAGTAACCGACGTTGTTCCTAATCCAAAAATTGAAGAGATTGAAACATAGTCATCTGTATTAAACCGCATGGCCTTTTTAGGACCAAAAAACGCAACAGATGGAATGCCATGGTCAGTAAAGTTGATTCCAGCGCTTAGTGTTCCATCATTATTATTTGATGTTTCATCACTCAGAATTTGTCCGCTTGTTTCATTAAATTTATAGTAACCAACCAGATTAGCTTCATCTGCTGGTACTAATTCTTTATACATATCAGCTCTTATTTCTGCTTCAGCTCTATCAATATTCCATAGGCGAACTTCATCCATAGTGCCATTTGATAAATTTCTGCCACCCCCACCAGAGCCAATATATACTGTGTTTGCTGGAGATACAGCATTAAATCCATTTTTTGTATAAACCAATTTGCCGTCAAGAAATGCTCTTGCAGTTGAAAAAGCATCTATAGTAAATGCTATATGATGCCAACCTGTTCCTATATTGATTCCAGTGGGAAACCAATTAATTTCATTATATATGATAATAAGTTCATTTCCATCTGAATCCCATGTGCCATTGCCAACACCAATACCATAACCGCTAGATCCATTACCTACATTAATAAAAGCTCCCTTTTCACTAACAGACGGAATGTTTACCCAACATTCAACAGTTACATTTATGGTTCCTAATCCCATATTAGAATTGATCATTAGTTCATCTAAACTAAGGGTTAAGGCATTATTTTGGGCATTTGTAAATTGAAATGGTATGATTAAAAAAATAATCAAATAGTAGAATAATTTTTTCATAGGTGCTTTGGTTTTGAGAAATTAATATCAATAATCTTGCACTAAGATAAGAATTATTTTGCTGAATTTCAATATTTTATTTGCTGTCAAAATATAATCCTTTATTAGTTTGTTGGTTTTTATAGTGCCTTACGATGGCATATGAAATAGAAATTGTGATAAGAATAGCAATATCATTTCCAATAGGTGCCCCACCACCAACAGGAGTAGTTCCTCCAGAACTGGTATTGTCATTATTTGGTGGAGGAGGAGTTTGAGCAAAAAGAGTACTCATAGCGAATACTAAAATGATAATTCCGATGTATTTCTTTATGTTTTTCATTGTTTATTTTTTATTTTTATTTCTTGTTTGGTTTCGGATGTTGGATGTCCGATGACAGATGTTTGGTGTTACTTCCAACTTTAGGCTTTCGGCTTCGGACTTCAGGGCTGCAATCCTTTCGCTCTGCTCAAGGCGTGCATCCCTTTACTTCCGGCTTCCGGCTTCCGACTTCCCACTATTCCAATATCACTTTTTCCACTTGTGTTCCACTACCCGAAATCAATTGCACCAAATAAGCTCCCTGCAAATGACTCAAGTCAAAACTTTGCAGATTTTGATGAGATAGCTGGTTTTGATATAAAAGCCTTCCAGCCAAATCATAGATCATAATCTCTTCAAATTTGTCCGCTTCATCCATTCTCACATAAACTTGTCCATTGTCTGAATATACTTGTGCTTCTTGTTCAACAAATTCTTGAGTTCCGGTAGCCTTAAGATGCAGTATGAAACGCTCCTCTGAATCACTTGTTAACCAATCAAAGCTATAAGCTCCTTTACTTAGGTCGTAGAAGAGGTTTAGTTTGGTGTCTTCTAGTTCAATACTATTTATTCCATTTATTTCTTTTAGGGATAGAGTATAGAAGCCGTTTTCGCTATTGGAAAATCCTAGTTGTATCGTTTCAGTATAAGGTCTTTTATCAATGGCAAGCTTACCGTCGATGCTATAAGACCAGATTTGCGATACACCATTTCCAGAGGATAGGAATTTCCAAGAATCATCGATTAAATTAAAACCATCATTTGCATTTTCATCAAATAGCAATTTAAACTCATCTTCGAATTCACCATAAGAAGCGGTTAATAATAATCCGTTTTGTATGTCTTGTGAGTTTTTATAAAAAGTTCCTCCATGTGTACGATTGGAATTTTGAAGGGAGAAACTGCTTCCATCATTCAGAGTACATATAAAGAAGCCTTGCATAGGAGGAATAGCTGAAGCGGTATTTTCGATATAATCATCTGCAACAGGGTTGTAAATATATGCTGTTCCATAATTTCCTTGAAGTTGTGACCAGTCAATAGCTGATGGGTAGGGATTTCCTACCAGATTGGTACCATCATGGATTGCATCAGGATCAGGATTATTATGATAGGATAGCGTGAAGGGAATTGTCCCAGTATTAGGTGTTCCAGAAAAAGTATGGGTAGTTTCACCATCATCTGACCAAAAACCATAGCCTTGAACAGGAATTAGTGCCATGTCGGTTACTTCTACATCATACCACCAAACATCTTCTTCACTCCAGTATTGTAAGTAATCCCCATCAAACATGCCGCTCACTGCATTTGAAACAGGAGAGGAGATCATATGCCATTGCCCATTGGAGATAGTTCTTTGGGCATTGAATGTTCCTCCATCATTTGTAACAGTTCCTGCAGTTTTCAAAGAACCTCCAGAAGCAAGTGTTAAAGTAGCACCTGAACTGATGGTTAAATTGTTACAATCAGCTCCATCACCTGAGGCTATTACAGGAAAATTAGTAATACCAACGGATGGAATCGTAACATTATTTGAAGAAGTGGGAACTGCAGCAAGACTCCAATTGCCGGGAGTATTCCAATCAGTGCCCTCTGAACCATCCCAGGTAATATCCGCATAATCTGTTGTAAAGCTTATTTCAGAGCCATAAGCTGGCCCTTCACTATTTGTTGCGTAGGCTCTTACATAATAAGTTGTATTTGGGCTCAGTCCTGTAATAGAGGAGGTAAATGTGCCGGTTCCACTGCCATTGGTTGTTTTAGGATCGCTTGTGGTAGGTGACCCGGTTGTATTCCAGCATACACCGCGCGCTGTAATCGTACTGCCACCATCAGCAGTAACATTACCACCACCAGTGGCTGTTGTTGGTGTAATATTGCTTATGGAAGAAGTTGTTACTGTGGCTGGGTCATTGTCTCTGCCGATGGTGTAATAATATCCATTTGTTGGTGTTACATTTTCAAAGGTGATATCGTCACCACTAACAGAAATTCCTGAACTTACGGATGTAAAGGGGCCGCTACTACTACTTGAGCTCAACAATTTATAATCATCTGCTTCAAGTTGGGTATTGTCGAGTAAAGGTGCAAAATTATCGCATTGAAATAGAAAATTGATTGCATCGTCTGCTTCAGAGTTAAAATACCACACTTGGTTTGCCCGAAGCTCTACACCTGTAGGACAGCCGCTACTTGTAGTTCCATTTTGGTTATTATTTGCAAAACTATAAGATTCTAAACGATCCAAAGTTCCACTGTAATCTTTGAGGCTTAAACCGTCACTTGTGATACTCCAATTTGTGCCCGTATTATACCAAAGGGCTTCTGCTACTTCAAAGCAGGACGAATTGTAAATTATTACAGGAGCACCGTAGGTGTTTGATGATGAAGATCTAGAGGTAAAATTGTAATTGTTGCTTGACAGATCATTCACACTGGAGCCAGGTGAAATAGTAGAATTCATATCCAACCAACATACAAGATTACCAGGATTGGTTCCATCAGCAATATCCCTGTGCATATAATCATTTATTTCAGTTTCACTCCTGGCATCATTCCAAATTCTTGCTTCGTCGATACGTCCATTAAAATATTTTCCCGTATTATTGTCATCGTAATAATAGCCGCCGATAGTTGGTTTGGGAATGTAACTGCTATAGTAATCAGGGCTAAAATCATTATTTCCTGAGGATGATGATGAGCTTGCAATGCCATTTATATACAAGACTACTGAGGAAGAATTATTAATAACTGCAGCTACATGTGTCCATTCATTTGTCGGTATTGCAGCGGTTGATGTTTTTGTGTTAGTACCAGATGAATTATATACAATGAGTTGCAATTTACCTTGACCAATACTAAATCTATAACCTCTTGCAGGTGAAGTGTAGTCTAGTGTAGTGTAGGCAATGATGTCATTATCTCCACTAGTTGTTGTAGGGTAAATCCAAGCTTCCAAAGTATATTGAGTGGTTACTTCAAATGCGTTGCCCGTTGCAAGATTTCCGTTATAAGTCAGATAAGCTGATGCCGAATTATTTGTTTGCGCAAAACTCGGTGTGATTAATACTGCTGTTAAAATAAAAAGTACTGTTTTTTTCATACTATTTGGTTTTAATAATTGTTCGAATAAATGATATCTTGCTTTAAATTGGCTGTTAATTAACAAATATAGAAAGGGCTAAGTACTTAAACAAAAATAGTACCTTAATAAAAACTGAACAAAGGGGGGGCAGATAGTTTTTGATTATAATTAACTGAACAAAAACTGAACAAAGGGTAAATTGGCTAAATTTTGGATAAAATTGAGGATAGATTGTCTGACTTTGCCAGATTCATTTTTTTACGCAAGCGGTAGCGAGCAACATCAACACTATCTTTTGTATTTTGTGTTAATAGCGATATTTCTTTGGATGACATACCAAGTTTAATAAATGCTGCTATTTTTTTATCGGCAGGAGAAAGCTTAGGGTATAAAATAGTAATGTTTTTGTAAAAATTTTGATGAACTTCATTAAACCTAATTTGAAACTCTTCCCAATGTTTTGAGTTTTGCGAAGTTGATATTTGCGATAAAAGGCTGTTTAATTCCACGACACTTTTTTCATCGATAACATTTACTAAAGAATCAATTATAGCAGATAATCTATTTCTTACTTCTGCGTTTTGTGCAACTACAATGGCATTGCTTGCCAACTCTCTATTTTTATGGTTTATGTTTTCTTGAAGTCGTAATGCTTTTTCGTTTATTAAATTAGCTTCTTGTTTAAGCATTTCTTGTTTTCCAGAATTAACTTGCAGGGTTAGTTTGTGGTTTTCGTTTATGGATTTCCAAAACCTATCTCTAAAAAAGTATATCCCAAAAGAAAAACCTGCCATTGTAAGAGTTAAAAATACTGCATTATTGCTTACATAGCTGGCTTGATCCATCACCGAAAGGTATATTATAATCCCTGAGTACATTACATTGATAATTATAAAATTAATATTATGTAATACAAATCCTGTAAGGGTTATGAATATAGCTACTAAAAAACTATCGCGTAATATATTAAACTGCCAATCGGCAATTAGGCTCATTTGCAAACTGATGTTTGTGGTAAATATGTTGATAATTACTATATAGACAAGTATGAATAATGCAATTTTGAAATTTATTTTATTAAGGATAAAAAGAACAAACGAAATGAGGATTATTATAAGGGTAATAATGTTGATTATGAATAGAGTATGTAGATTGCTATTAAAATAATAAATAGTATCAATAAAAACTCCGAGAAATGCAAAAAGGAAACCAACTTTTATTGATGAGCTTACAGGGTGAGCTAGTATTTTATTAACTATTCCAGAAAATTGTTCTTTTATGTTAATTGTCATGTTACAAAAATAGAAAAAGTTAGCTAAGATTATCACTTAGGTTCTGTCGCATTAATCCAAACAATTTCCAAAACCAAATATAATGAAATATTATACAGCTAAAGAATAAAATGTTTTAAAAGCTTAGACTTGGTTTTTCCTATCTGATTCTTTCTAATGATACTCACGGTTTCTATTCCTGCTAGTTTCTTTGGGCGGATTCAAATTCTTTAAACCCAGTATTGATGGCTATTTGTCTCTTGATATTTCGATAGCTTAAGGTAAAACTTAACTTAAAATAGACCGCTTGAAGGATGATAATTCTGGGATATCGGTGGTGCTTGAACATCAATTATGGTTTTGTTGGTGGGTAAAAATAGAAATTATTTTACCTTTGACTAATTAATGCGACAGAACCATTTCAAGACATTTACTATTAATCCTGAATAGTTAATGTGGTCTTTTTTGGCTTGCTTAAATTAAGGTGAAAGATTATCTCTGCCTCCTCTGTGAGTTCTATTTTAAGATTATCGCTGCCGGTTTTTTTTATTAAAGTAGTCTCTGTTCCTAAGGTCATTATTTCTTGATTAGGTTTGGCCCCAAAATCAAAATCCCAGTTCATTGGAGCAATTTTAAACTCGTAATTTCCTTTCTTTAAAAGAATATTTGTTTCATAAATTCCTTTGCCTTTATATTCAAAGCGAGGAGAAGCATCCCATTTTTTACCCCAATCATTCATATTGCCAAACAAATAAATCGTTTCACTACCAAGTGGTTCTTCCTCTATTTTATTTAATTCTTTTTGGAGTGTAACAATTGTTTCATTCAGTTCTTCACCATTTATTAATGACATGGCCAACTCCATAGCAACACTTTGGTTTATTTCAATATCTGGTTTTACGCCTTTGCCCTCAATCTTTCCGATTTGAGAAGAGTAGTATTCTGCAATTGGTAATGACAATTGAAAACCGTAAGGTAAATCAAACATCTTCTGCGATAGCATCTCTCCAGCACTAGTTTCACCAATAATTGTGACGTTTTTTAATTGTGCCATAGCATCAACTGTAAACTCCGCTGCGCTTGCAGTTTTATTACTTATTAATACATAAACAGGACCATCAAAATAAGGTAACATTGGTTTAAACCTTACTCGAGTAAGAGCTTGTTGTTGTACGTCTTGCCAAAATGTTTTTATGGACCAACCCTCCCAGGATGATAAGGTTTGAACATCATCTATTTTAGGAGGCACGGTATTGTTTTCCCACCATTTTCGGGATACAAACATTCCTACATCAATAGGATCTTTCATAAGGTGACCAATCAGGGGAATGCCTGCGAAAGTTCCTCCTATATTATTTCTAATATCTATAATAAGTGTTTCAGCCTTATTTTTATCTATTTCACGATAAGCATCAAATACGCGTTCTTTAGTGTCCACTCCTGTCATAGTAGTTACGGTAAGAATAGCTGTTCTAGCTTCCCAATTCAAGGACACACTATGGTCACCTACCCTTAAGGAATCGATAAATTCAGCCATTTCTTCGGCTGGCTTTCCCATTTTTGCAAGCCGAACATGCGAAAATGGACCATCTGACCATAACCGATTAAACCCATTAATAAAGGCTTCTTTTGTTTCGGCATTATTTGCAAGTTTTTGAATCTCTTTTTCTAATTCCAAATAGGCCACTTCATCCAACTCCCTGGGGTTGTAATGATAATTTGCCATTAGCTGGGATATACTATCAACAACTGTTAACAACTCAAGATTGTGTTGTGTATAATTTGTTTCTTTTGATTGATTGCAAGAAACCAATACAAGTGTGATGAATAATATTTTTAAATTTCTCATGATTTTTAGATTTCTGGTATTTTAGAGGGCTTTAAATCAGTATCTATATTTTTTGTATTTTAACTAATGCCAAACGGTTAGTATGAGTGGCGTAGCCTGCCGATAGACGGCTATGATTTCATATACATTGTTGTATGCCGTATTTATTTCTCACATTTTTGTTTCAATTGTTCCAGCCAATATAACATATCATCTTCCAATTTCTCGTTCATTTTCTTCTTCATCAAGCTGATAATCCAACCTTCCATACTTTCTTCAACTACCACTTTTGTGCCATTTTCAGTTGGTTCTAAATGCCAATTGTGAATTGCACTTGCACCAAAAGCTTTTCCTTGCCAACCAAGAATTTTGTTAGGTGTAAAAGAATGGATTTTTGACTTAATTTTACTTCCATTGGTTTTCCAAGTAAAACTACTTCCAACTTCTAAATTATCTTGTAGTTCTGGGCTTTGTATTCTTTCATTCCATTTATCCCAATTGTGGATATTAGTCAGAATTTGCCATACTTTTTCAGGTGTAGCATTGATTACTATTTCTTTTGTTTGTACTACTGGTGCTTCTTGATTGATTGTCATTTGTGATTGATTTTGTGCTTTGACACTAATGGTCATTGCGGTTAAAAAAATTAGAATTAAACTTTGCTTCATTTTTATTGATTTTTGTTAAGGCAAAGTTGAGGACTAATTTCTTCTGTCGGCTTGACATAAATCAAGAAGTAGATTTTGTTTTCTTTTTTCGTATTCGGCTTAATGTCTCGGCTGTCATTCCAAGCATTGAAGCAATTTGATTAAGTGGGACTTTATTGAAAAGTGTTGGATTAAAGGCGAACAATTCATTATATCTTTCTTCTGAATTAAGTGCCAAGTGAGAAACAACTCTGTTTTCTAATACAGTAAAACACTTGGCTAAAAACATTTTTTCTAATTTATCCCACCTTGGTACCCTTGTTGAAATTCTGTTATAATTCTCTTTTGAAATAGCCAGAAGTTCTACATCCGTCATTGCTAGGTAGCTTACTTTTGATTTTTGGTTGAATAGAAAACCCGATAAATCAACAGCAAAATATCCACTTGTAGAAAACCATTTCGTTACTTCTTTGTCATTGACATATAAGAACTCTCGAAGTATTCCTTTTTCAACGAACCCCATTTGTTTCACATAATGACCTTCTTTCAAGAAATATTCTCCTTCTTTAATTTCTACTGGTTTAAAATATTCTCGTATCCCTTTAAATTCTCTTTCAGTAAATCCAAAGGTTTGGATTATATGTTTTTTTAGTTCAGACATCTATTTATTGGTTATATGGTGGTTCTGTCGTATTAATTCAATCAATTTTAAAAATCAAATATAATTAAATATTATACAGCTAAAGAATAAAATGTTTTAAAAGCTTAACCTTGGGATTTTCAATCTGATTCTTTCCCATGATATTTATGGTTTCTATTCCTGCTAGTTTCTTTGGGCGGATTCGAATTCTTTAAACCCAGTATTGATGGCTATTTGTCTCTTGATATTCCGATAACTTAAGGTAAAACTTAATTTGGAATAAACTTCCTGAGGAATGATCATTCTGGGATATTGGTGGTGCTTGAAAATTAATTGTATTTTAGGGTTACCCATTTAAGTCTCGTGTAATTTAATCGAAGCGTAAGCAATCGGTTTATGCTCTACGCATCTCTGAATGATTTTATCTAAAATTGATTGGCGATGATTCCTTCTGTTAAATCTAAAGAA
>NZ_JABKBZ010000111.1:0-10103 GCF_013166635.1 Lentimicrobium sp. S6
AATAGTCGAGCATGCCTTCTGGAAAAAACAAACTCATAATAGCCAAATCATTTTGCATAATTGATGTGATTCTTTTTTTCAAAAGTATAACATTTTAGCTCATCCCCCCAGGTTTTGTTCTTGACCCGAAACAAACTCAAATAAATAAATAAATAATACGTTGCATGTTGCTAAATTTTAAATGTTAGAATAAATAAATTAATGAATTATTATTAATACTGTCTGTTTATATTCATTCAAATAGAGAGTGAATATAAAAAAGCAAAGATAATTAAATAAAAATACGACGCAACCAAATAGAGGTATATTATAATTATTCCAGTAACAAATATATTCAAACTATACATTTTGTATAAAAGAAACCCAATGAAATAATACTTTTCCAAATCGAACTCCTAAACTTTTACATTTCAATTTTCCAATCTTTTAAACATCTTACGTATCCTGAAATAAAATAAAACAGAAGCCAAGCCTATTCCAAAAACAAAACCTATCCAAATACCAATAGCACCCATTTCAAAAGTAAAAGCCAAAACATAAGAGATTGGAATATTCACAAATATATAGGCAATCAAGGCATAAACCATGGCTGTTTTCACATCGGAAACGCCTCTTAATACACTTAAAAGCACCACCTGTAATCCATCAAAAACTTGGAATATAGCAGCCATAATAAGCAATTGTGCCGCTAATGAAATCACAGCTTCATCTGAGGTATAAAGCCAAGGTAATTGATTGCGAAAAACAGCAAATAATATAGCCATTATGCCCATAATCAAAACGACCATATGAATAGAAGCATAGGATGCTTTTTTCATGGAGGCATAATCTTTTGTACTAAACTGATGAGAGACTCGGATGGTAGTTCCAGAACCAATACCTGTAACCACCATAAAAGTAACGCTAGCTAAACCGAGTGCAATCTGATGAGCAGCCAATGGAATAACACCTAACCATCCCATCATCACTCCTGAGACAGCAAATGCGGCCACTTCCAAAACTATCTGTGTGGCTATGGGCCAACCTATCTTGATGAGTTCTTTTATTTTCTCCCATTGGGGACGCATTCTTAAGGCCATATTAAAATACTCCTTAAACTGATCTTTCCTCATGAAATAGTAAAGAAACATCAAAGGCATAAAAATTCTGGCAATTAAGGTAGCATAACCAGCTCCATCTAATCCCATGGCTGGTAAACCCCAATTCCCAAATATAAAGAGATAATTAAAAAATATATTTATCACATTGGAAATTAAAGTGATGACCATGGCATGTTTGGTATCTGCCATACCTTCAGCAAATTGCTTAAAAGTAAAAAATACAATAAAGGGAATAAAGGAAACAACCAATATCCGATAATAACTCACCGACATAGCTGCTACTTCAGCAGTTTGTCCCATCTGATCGAAGAAATAGGATATCACCCACATCACAACAGCTAAAACCACACTCAGTAAAATATTTAATTGGAGTGAATTATGCAAAAAAGCAGCGGTATCTTTTTTATTTTTTTGCGCCCAAACATGACCAACTAGCGGAGTCAATCCAAAAGTGAATCCCATGGCAAAAACCATCCCCAGAATAAATATGGAATTGGCAAAAGCTGCAGCAGCCAATTCAATGGTACCCACTTTACCTACCATCATATTATCCACTTGCGATACCAAAACTTGGCCCGCTTGTGATAGCATCACAGGAATAGCTACTTTTAAATTTCGCTTATAAAAAGGTATATAGGATTTCACATCCATCTAATTATTTTTTGGGGATGCAAAAGTAAGTAAAATCAGATGGTAAAAATGTTTTTTTAATGAAACTGCAAAGTAGCCATGGCAACCGCAATCAATCCAAAGATTAATGTGATAAAACTCAAGAAACCTATTCTTGGATTACAAAGCTTCAATTGACTTTGCTGGGCTTTTTTGGTATAAATAGATAAAGCTACTAAGGTACCATACCAAAATATAAAAGCAGTGAATTTAATATGTAATAATGGCATTTGTGCTAATGAACCCCAATAAGGAGTCATTAAATACCCTCCGGTAAGAAACATTATACCAAGTCCGATGTGGGTTAATCTTAGAATTCTACGAACATTTTGCAAAAGATACTCCGATTCATGAGAGGTGACTTTCGAACAAGTTCTACGCATGACTAAAAAGGTAATGATAGATCCTAAACTTACAGCTAAGCCGAGGAAATGGAAAATGAGCATAATGGATTTCATAAGGATATTTTTGTGTTTTACTTCTCATAGAACTCACCCAAAACTATTTTAAATAAGTTCATTGCAAAGCTAAGCAGGGAATTTAAATAATCATGTTAAATTTTATATAAAGATACAGAAGGAGTATACAATTTTTTCACAAAAAACCGGGCTAACTAAATGAATGAGACAAGTCTTGTACTTTGTTTTTCTACCTTTGCAAAAATTGAAGAATTTACGATGATGAAAATAGAAAGATATCCAGCCACTACAAATAGAAGCCTACAAGCTTGGAATGCTGCTGATGAATTAATGGTTCAGTATTATGAAGAATTGGATATAAAGAAAACTAATTGTTCTATTTATCATGATCAATTTGGATATCTGACTTGTCATTTGGCAGAACAAAAGCCAAGGGTCATTATCAATCTCAATTCACAGCAAAAAGCCATTGAGAAAAACATCGAAAAGCTTAAGCTTCCCTTTTCATCAGAACAATTTAAAAATCCTTTGGAACCTATTGATAAACCTATCGAAGTAGTTTTAATGAAAATGCCAAAATCATTGGATCTATTTGAGCTTTACCTTCAACAAATTCATCAATCGGTAAAGGAAGATGCCCTTGTCATTATTGGGTTTATGACGCGTAACTTCACGAAACAATCTTTGCAGATTGCAGCGCATTATTTTGAGGAGCTTGAACAATCAAAAGCCAAGAAAAAAGCGAGATTACTCATATTAAGAAAGCCTAAGCCTAATTTTGAAAAAGAGTTAATACGAGAAGTAAAGCTGGACGAGAAGAAGAGTTTAAAGCAGTATTATGGCGTATTTTCAGCCAATCATATTGACTATGCTACTCAGTTTTTATTGGAGCATATAGAATTAAAAGAAGATGAAGATAAAATGCTAGATGTGGGATGTGGAAACGGAATCATAGCTCATCAAGCTCGTGAACTCAATCCTGCTCTTGAAATCCATTTAACAGAAGACCATTATTTGGCTTTAGAATCGGCTAAGCTTAATTTAGGGGACTCCTCCTCTACTCATTATCATTTTAGCGACGAACTTTCTCATTTCGAATCGGAGTCTTTTCCTTTGGTGGTTTCCAATCCTCCCTTTCACTTCGAATATGAGAATAATATAGAGATTACGCTGAGTTTATTTGGAGAGATTCAGAGGATTCTAAAAAGTGACGGTCGTTTTTTAATGGTGGCCAATCGTCATTTAAATTATGCTAGCCATTTAAGCAAGCTGTTTATGAAGGTTGAAGTAAAGGCAGAGAATGATCGTTTTGTAGTTTATGAGTGTTTGAAATAATATGCCTAGGATATTATGGTTCAATTATTGTATTCAATTACAGTGCTATAAATATTCTAATCATTAAAATTCAGAACTATGAAATCGTTAAAAACAGGCTTAGTATTGCTAAGTATTTCCCTTTTTTCTATGGGGCTATTTGCCCAATCTCAATCAGATTCTCTTGAAATCAAAGAAACCGCTTTAAATTATATTGAAGGATATTTTCATAAAGATGGTGCTAGAATGGAAAAAGCATTGCATCCGGAATTGGTTAAGAGGAGTATTCAAAAGACAAAAGATGGAACTGAATTCATCATCAACCGGGGTGCTACTTATATGATTATGAGAACTGAGAATAATGATAACAGACATGCTGTAAACCCAGATGGGTCAATAGAATCCGAAGTAATCATATATGACATTGTTGGCAACGCTGCGACAGTAAAAGTGTCCACAAATCAGTATGGATTTATTGATTATTTGCATGTGGGTAAATTTAATGGTGAATGGAAGATTATCAATGTTTTTTGGGCGAATTTACCAGCTCGGTCGGATTTGTAATCCGACCAATACAACAAAATAATCAAAACAGACTTAAATATTTGTAATTTTAATGAGTTACAGCAATACACAGTTTGTAGAGTATAGTTTTATCGGCTTGCAAACCCGTAGAGCTAGAAAAACCCAACTTCTTTAGAATAAGATTTAAAGATAAAAACGTCAAATAATCTCTATTCCTCTCCCCCAACCATACGAATCTTCATCAAGCAATTCTTACAATCGAAACTCAATTTATATTTTCGGTTTTGGTCTTCTAGATATAATGGTTCTGGTGGCGTGTTTTTGGCTCCTTGAAATCTTTCGCAATAACCCAATTCGTGCTTGATGCAATATCTGGTGGTCATTAAGAGCTGGTCCACTTTTTCTGGGCTGATTTCTAAAGCTTCCTCTTGCTTGATAACGCCATGCTCTTTATAAAACTGTCTGGCTTTTTCATTGGAGATATTCTCTGTAAAATCTACTTCCGTTTTTGGAAATGGAATATCCTGGATTTTCATGACAGAATCTTTTCTGACGAAACTCTTTATTCTATGCTGCTCGTGCTTCTCAAAAAGCGTTCTTCTAATCTCGTTTAGCTCCGACATTCTGAAGAAATAAGCCTGAGTACTTTTAAAGATAACCTCCTCAATATCAAACATGGTTATTCCTGACTTGGCCAACTGCGTTTTGATATTACTGATGGCTCTTTCCTCATTATTAGCAGCCTCTGGTAAGGTCTCTAATACATAATTACTCTGTAAACCATCCTCATCTTTTAGGATAAAGCTTAATTTACCTTCAATTTCAGTGATTTCAATTTTAGCAGCTACTTTTCTAACAGATTTATCGGCTAGAAGCTTTTTATTAAAATCATGGTCGTGGTTTCTATAGATTTCCATTCCCGATTTTAATTTAGAAATATCACTCAAATAAAAATGATTTCCATCTACTTTATCCACTCGAACACCTAGTACTTCTCCATCTTTAATAAAGCATAATCCGTCGCCATTATGTAGCTCTTCTTGAGTACGAATGGTGATATAGTTACTCATCACCAACCTCACTCTACCCAGCTTTTTACCCATGGATTTGGGAGAGTTTTTATTCACCAGCTCCTCGCCTCTTCCATTTATAAAATAATCGGAATGCAATCTGTTGAAGCTTTTTTCTGGATCTGGCTCAAACTGAATCTGTGTTTTTCCTGAGGAGGCCTTGGTAAATTCATTATTTGAAGCAAAAATCTCATCCAACTTCTGTCGATAAAAGCTCACCACATTTTTCACATAGCCGATGTCTTTTAATCGGCCTTCTATCTTTAAACTCATCACTCCGGCTTGAATCATTTCTTTCAAATCCTTACCCAAGTTTAAATCTTTTAAAGAAAGCAAATGACTATTCAGCACTATTTTCTTACCATCGGCATCCACCAGATTATAAGGATGACGGCACATTTGGGCACACATTCCTCTATTGGCACTTCGGCCTGTAATGGCTTCACTAAAATAGCACTGACCACTTAAACTCACACATAAGGAACCATGAATAAAGAACTCTAGCTCCGCTTTGGTTTTGCTTTTTACTTTCCTGATTTCCTCTAAGGAAAGTTCACGAGCCAATACAATTCGCTCAAATCCCAAATCATCGAGAAACTGGATACGCTCTAAATCGTAATTATTAGTTTGTGTGCTGGCATGAAGAGGAATAGGTGGTAAATTCATTTTCAGAATCCCCATATCTTGAATAATCAAAGCATCGGCACCTGCATCATAAATTTCATGAATCAGCTTTTCAGCCTCTTCTAACTCTTTATCGAAAAGAATAGTATTTAGGGTCACAAAAACCTTGGCATTATACTTATGCGCATATGTTACGAGTTCTTCAATATCTTTCACAGTATTGGAAGCTGCAGCTCTAGCGCCAAATCTATCGGCTCCAATATATACAGCATCGGCACCATAATTAATGGCCACCATTCCCGATTCCAAATTCTTTGCGGGTACTAAAAGTTCTATTTTCTTCATATTGTAAATCTACCAACTAATTGGGAAATAATCTTTTAAAAATTTACCACTCCAATGTTTTCCGGAGTTGATTCCATCAATAAAAGGATCACAAACTCTAGCTGCACCATCTACAATATCTAGAGGAGGCTGAAAATTATGTTTTTCCTGCTTGAATTGAGCTAATTCTACTGGATCTTCATCAGTCACCCAACCTGTATCCACTGCATTCATATATATTCCATCTTTAGCCAAATCGCTAGCGGCAGTATGGGTGAGCATATTGAGTGCGGCTTTAGCCATATTAGTATGTGGGTGACGGTCGGCTTTGGTAAATCCATGGAATTTACCTTCCATAGCCGATACATTCACCACGTGTTTCTTTCCTGTATTGTCCTTTCGCATTAAAGAAATCAAGCGATTACATAATACAAATGGCGCCACTGAATTCACCAATTGTACCTCAATCATCTCAAGGGTCTCAATTTGCCCAAGCTTCAAGCGCCAACTATTGGTTTTTCTCAAATCGACCTGCTGTAAATCGGCGTCTAGTTTCCCTTCTGGGAAAATTTCTTGGGCCTCCTCTGTATTGTCAAACTTATAAGGTACTTGAGACAATTGCGCCGAAGCTTTAATTCCAATTCCAGCTTCTTGACCATTCCAACTCACTGCCATGGCTTTTTGATGCTTGGCATCTGGGCTAGTGGCCCCTTCTATTTGGGTCATACATTCTTGATGGTGAGAAAGTAATAGCCTCACCTCCTCCGAATGTTCTTGATGCGGCATCAATTCATTTTCCATGAGGTGAGAATAGAATTGCGCTGGTCTTCTTACCGTTTGAGCCGCATTATTGATGAGAATATCCATGCGTTCATATTTCTGCTCCACATAGGAAGCAAATAATTCCACACTTGGAATATGACGTAAATCTAAACCATAGATATGAAGTCTATGTCCCCATTCCTTGAAATCCTCTTCTTTAGCAAAGCGGATGGCTGAGTCAGCAGGGAAACGTGTTGTAGCAATTACTGTAGCTCCTGAACGCAACATCATTAAAGTAGCATGATAACCAATTTTTAATCTGGAACCCGTAATCAATGCTATTTGACCGGTCATATCACAGATTTGAAATCTTTTGGTGTAATTTAAGTCGCCGCACTCCGTACACATGGCATCATAAAAATGATGGACTTCAGTATATAATTTCTTACATACATAGCAATTTTGTGGAGAAGCCAAGAACTTCTTCTCTTTCATCTCTTCAGGGTGGGGAGCAGCAATTTGTTTAGGTGCCGTAAAAATGGTGGCCTCTCGGGCAGAACGGATATTAGCCGCAGCCTTAGCTTTACGGTTATGTTCCACCTTTTTCTCCTTGCGTGCTACTTTCACACTTTTATTCCTCTTCTTGATTTCATGTTTATCAGGACGAGTTAGTTGCCCAGCTGCCATCATCAATTTCATTCTTTGTTCATCGGATAAATGAATGAGTTGATCGCCATTATCCAATAAATGTTCTAGCACAGAAATACAGCTATCTATTTCATCTGAATTTAATATATCACTCTGCTTCTTAGTATTCTCCATCAAATATGCATTTTTTAATCAGGCGCGAAGATAGGAATATTCGAGCTTGGAGGGATTTTAAATAAGCACTTGGTTTTGTGGCGTTTGATAAAAGAACATCCTTTTCAGATAACCAACTAAGAAGTAAGAATAGAATTATTCCACTGACACAGTTAAAATCTCTCTTAACCTCATATCATTACTTGAAGCCCCGATCATAATTCTGAATGCTCCAGGCTCTACCACATTATTCATATTCTCGTCCAGCATCATTAACAATTCAGGATTGATTTCGAAAGTCAATTCTTTGGTTTCACCTTTCTTCAAAAATACCCTTTGAAAACCCTTTAGTTCCAATATGGGACGGGCAACTGAGGCTAGTAAATCCTTAATATATAATTGAACCACTTCATCGCCATCATAATCCCCAATATTCTTAATCTTAAATGTGGCTGTAATCACTTCATCTTTAGCAATTTCTATATCACTTAATTTCAAATCGTTATATTCGAATTGGGTATAACTGAGGCCATATCCAAATGGAAAAAGTGGTTTACCGGTAAGGTTATTATAATCATCGCCTCGTCCAGTAGGCTTATGGTTATAATAGAGTGGCAATTGTGATTCGTGAATAGGGAAAGTAATAGGTAAACGGCCTGCAGGATTATAATCACCAAAAAGCACATCAGCAATGGCATTCCCACCTTGTTCTCCAGGATACCACACATCGAGGATGGCTGGTACTTTGTCTTTCCAATTATTCATGGTAATGGCACTTCCTCCAACCAATACCACTATGATGGGCTTTCCTGTTTTAGCTAATTTTTGAATCAATTCCTCCTGATGACCTGGTAAGGTCAAATAAGCTCTATCTCTAAACTCCCCCTCTTCTATTCCAACTACCACCACTGCAGCTTCACTTTTTTCAGTGATATCTACTGCATTTTGAATCTCTTTCTTCCAATTATTCTCAATGCCTTGATTCCAAACTAATTTTAACCAAACATTTCCAACAGATTCATAAAATTCAAGTTTAATATCATATTCTTTACCCTCCTCAAAAAAGTATTTCTGAGTCATCGTATGAAAGCTTTGCTTCCTCCAATTATCAATAATGAGTTCATCATTCAAGTATAAACGGTAACCATCATCACCTTGCAAACCAATTTCATAATCACCAGTATAGTCAGAAACTAATTTCCCTTGCCATCTAACAGAATAGCTATCATAATTAATTTTTTTCTGATCGGGAGAAAATAAAGTCCATCTAAAATCTATCTTCAAGTCTGTCCTTGTTAGGGCTGCTTCACCTTGCATTTTCAAATTATTAAAATATTCTCCTTTCAGTCCTGGGTTTAATGCTCCATTTTCTAAATGAAAAAGATTTTCGGAAGGCACTGCTTGATAATTAGAGGAGTCTCGAGAAGCACCCAAGGCGTATCGAATTTGAGTATTTCCTCCAAGTTTGTTTTTAATGCCTTGTAATACGCTCACCAACTCATTACCAGAACCTGAATAACCGCCCAGTCGCAGCTCATCAGCATCTGCACCAATGATAGCAATTGATTTGATGCTTTTATCTATAGGAAGAGTTTGATTTTGATTCTTGAGTAAAACTATAGATGCTTGTGCTGCCTTTCTTGCTAAAATCTTTTGTTCTGGGGTATCATTATATTTTTCAGCTTGTTTTTCATCAATATATGGATTCTCGAATAAACCCAATTTAATCTTTGCTCTAAGAACTCTACGAACAGCTTCATCAATGGCATCAGGGTCAATCATACCCTTTTCAAAGGCCTCATAAAACAAAGGATAATGATTATAGCTGGTTTGGAAAATGACATCCAAGCCACTTTCTATGGCTTGCTGTGTTGCTTCAGCATAATCAGCAGCAGTAAAATGTAAAACATTTGCACCTCCAGTGGCTCCAGCATCAGAAATTACAAATCCATTAAATCCCCATTCTGTTTTTAGTTTTTCATTCAAAAGCCAATTATTGGCAGTACAAGGTCTTCCATCAAAAGAATTATAAGAAGTCATCACCGACCAAGATTTGCCTTGGTCAAAGCAAGCTTTAAAGGCTGGAAAATAAATTTCCTCCATCAACCTTTCATTAAAATGTATGGGATAACTATCTCTCCCGCCATCTCCAACATTAGCAATAAAATGCTTGGGTGTTGTAATAATCCCCATATCTTCGAAAGGACTGACAAAAGCGACTGCCATTTTAGAACTTAGAAAAGGATCCTCGCCATAGGTTTCCTCGGTTCGGCCCCATCTTACATCCCTAGCAATGTTTATTACTGGTGACAAAATTTGTCTGATTCCTCTGCTTTTGGTTTCTAGAGCTATAGAGTGAGCTATATTCGGGTCACATTAAAAACTATGGGGAATCCTTATCTTAGCTGACAAAAATTAAGTTTTGGAATTAACAATATTACAAGAGTTTTTACCCGCATTTATCTTAGATTATTTTGAGGTAAAAGAGTTTTACA
>NZ_JABKBZ010000112.1:0-10019 GCF_013166635.1 Lentimicrobium sp. S6
TGGTGTTGATTTTCAGAAAATTGCACATGAGTTAATCAACAATAGTGAAAATTTTCTGTTTTTTAGAGAAAAAGAACCTATTCTAATTCAGCTTGATAAGGCAGTCTGATTTGGTGCGAAACTTCAGATATTTACTTAAAACTCTTAGACTTCCCCTGGAAGTGCACTATCAATACTTTTCTTACTTTACTCATGACAATTGGGTTATTAGCCATTTTCTTGCTAATTTGGTTCATAAGAAAGCCCGAAAATATTGTTTGACAACGGGTAATGAAGGTTCTTTTTTAGGGTGGTCAACTTCAGCGTTTTTTATAATTATTTACACAAAAAAAAAGATTTAGATGGGAGTGATTAAATTCATTTTACTAACTACAATGGCCAGATTTGCAAATCATGTTCCTATTTCACTTTTCGGTACCAAAATGGCACAAACTATTTTAACTATATGTTTTTCAACACATATAGTACCCCCAACAAGACTAGAGCAAACGCAGTAAATACAGGATTTCTGGGGTTTTCGGTGTAATTTTCGGTGTAATTACAACATATAAGTAAAACTATTTATCAATAGTATTTGGGAAAATGTCTAATTTTGCTACACTCAATATTTATACAATTTTCAACTTAAAACCTTTTTAAATGGGGAAAATCGCAACTAACACAATTACCCAAACTGCAATACTCAAAGAAAGAGGAATGGAGTTTGACTGTAGCTTAGACAAAGTTAAGGAAACTCTTTTAGATATAGGATATTATCGATTAGGTTTTTACTGGTATCCATTCGAAAAAAATGACTCTCATGAATTCATTGAAGGAACAAAATTTTCAGATGCATTAGCTTTGTATTATCTTGATGTCGACTTACGGCATTTATTAATAAGATATATAAATCGAATTGAAATAAATTTCAGAACAAAAGTTGTTTATTACGTTTCAAACAAATTTAAAAATTCCTCAACTTGGTTTGCTGATCCTTCAATAATGTACCAAGACTACATTAACACCCTGGACAATCACTATAATCATGATTTTAAAAAAAATAATAAAACGATAAAACATCATCATAACAAAAATATTAATGACAAATATGCTCCTGCATGGAAAACACTAGAGTTCTTTACATTTGGAGCTATACTAAAAATATTCAAATCATTAAAAGATAAAGAAATCAAAGAACGAATATCACAAGAGTATGGTGTGAAAAACTTAAAAAAATTCATAAACATTATGGAAACTATAGTGAATGTTCGAAACACTTGCGCCCATGGTGGAGTATTATTCGATTTTAAAACCCCTAAAGGCATTTCTACTTTACCAGACTTAAGTTTTAATAATAACGATAGACATTCTCTTGACTCTGCAATTAAGACTATTTTATATATCCTAAATAAAATCTCCTCAAATAGAAAAGAAGAAATGCATAGCCATATTAAAAACCTATTTTTACAGAATGAAAAGAATGAAATTATCAAAACCATAATTGAAGATAAGATTGGATATAATTATTGATTGTTTTGATATACTGGATAAAACGGAAGTACATTTACAAAAAACACAATGTCATTCTACAACAGTCCTGTGTGTCATTTACAATAAAGACAAAAACACATCAATAAAGGACATAATACACAATTAATCAAGGTATTATCAATTTAAAAAGAATGTTATGTCAAATTTAACAAGATATTATGTCAAATTACAACAGGTTTATTTGACTTTTACAATAATTATTACGTACATTTGCCTCGTAGTAAGTGCCCTATTAATCAATTGCATTAATGCTGCACTATAAAAAAATAATATAAGCCTAGACTTGCTCTAGGCTTTTTTCATATACGCTTTTTTCTAGTAAACTTTTTTTTATAAACCACTTTTACCTATAGCTTTGTCAATTTAACTAAAAAAAACACTAACCAAACAATCTGGACGCTTCAAATGATTGGCGGTTCCAGGAACATTTGGTTAGTGCTCAAACAAAAGTAAACAATTATATCGCTCTAATAAAAGTAACCACTAGAAACATTGCAACAAATACAGCAAGTCCTTTTGCCGTTTGATTCACCGTTTCACTTTCAACGGGTGCATGTTTCATCTCCTCTACAAAATGCTCGCTGTTATAGGAAATCAAATTATACTTTTTACTTTTAAGAATATCGAAGTGATCTAAAATTTCTTCAGCTGACAACACACACAAATCGGTGTCTTCAACTTTCAACACTTCTCTGTTCTTTACAAACTCACTATATTCTTCCGAATGCACATTTTTATTTATTGTGTTATGCAGCACATAGAAGCTACCCATAAATGGAACTAATATTCCTTTATGAGCTACAAAAGGTAGGTTTTTCGCTTTTGTAGTAATTTCTTGACCTGCTTTAAAATTATTGATGTCCATATTTTTGTATTTAACTGTATTCAAACTTCTTTTTGTGCATCGTATTTATTCCAGTTGCTATTTATTGTATAAATCGAAGATCTTTACTTTGGTTTTTTTACTCTGTTTTTCACTCCAAATGTTCCTTAATTATGAACACAGGGGGTAAAGGGCTGTATTCTAGAGTTATACATTTTTTTAATTTTGGGTTTTTCTATTGCTTTTTAAGGCTGCATCCTGAGTACCTGGAACAGCTAGTTTATAAATGGATATTAGTTGATTTTGATACATTTCTAATTAATTCTATGATAATTATATAAATACGTTTTTGCCAATGGCTTTTTTTTGGGAGCGCTCCTGGACAAGCAAGGCAATTTTTAACAGCATCTCTTTAAAAAGAGGAGAGGAAGAGGAACGTTAGGCAAATTTTACAAACAATACCCATTATTTAGCAAGTATTCCTCTTTTCTCCCTCCTTGCTTTTGCCTTTCGGCTCCCTCCGTAGTTGTCGCCACAACAGAGCTACGGAAATAGCTTTAAAGGCTTAATTTGGGCGGATAAACAGTGCCATCCGCCCTCTTCAAGCCACATACAAACTAGCCCAAATAACAAAACTCTATTTCTCTTCATTTTCAATTTCTTCTGAATTAACTTCCTCGACTATTGTTGTTTCAGGCTTTTTTGAAATGGGTTTATTCTCCTCCTCTTTATCATCCACAAACTTTTTATAGATGATAAAACCCCAAAATATAAGTATTGACGCAAGAAAAAGCGCAAAGCCAGGGTTTTTTCCTCCTCCTGGTCCACTTCTGATTTTAGTTAAATCAACCATAGCTTATTGATTAAAAATTAATGAATGATAATCATTTACGATTATGTTTATTAAATCGTCTAATGTCTTAGGCTGTAAAAGCTGCTCTTCTCCATC
Organism: Lentimicrobium sp. S6; assembly: GCF_013166635.1. Classification (NCBI taxonomy): domain Bacteria; kingdom Pseudomonadati; phylum Bacteroidota; class Bacteroidia; order Bacteroidales; family Lentimicrobiaceae; genus Lentimicrobium; species Lentimicrobium sp. S6. The sequence continues at coordinate 3,303 of NZ_JABKBZ010000112.1, forward strand.
TTTCAAATACTTCACCTCTTCTCGTTCCAATTCATCAAGCAATTGAGAGAGCTTTAAATCTATATCAGGATTAAAATTGGTTTTTTGCACTGGGGCAACATTTTGAATACTTCTGATTTTATTAGTAATCTCACTGGAAGCTAAAAATGTTTTGTTCACAATAACCTTAATTTCCTTAAGCAACTCCTCATTGTTATTGCTTTTTGCCAATGGTGTTTTACTAGAACCTTTTTCACCATTAAGAATGTACTCTACATAATCTGTTAAAGACATACCTAATGTTTTAGCTTCATCAACAATTTTTTGCTTGAGATCGCTATTTATACGTACATTCAAATTTGATTTTTTGTCACTCATGATTCTACTATTTTTTTACAAGTATACGATCTCGAAAAATTTCAAAACCACTTTACTCCGAATTTTGTTACTTTTCCCTACTTTTCTCTGAATTTTGTTACTTTTTCCCACTTTACTCCGAATTTTGTTACTTTAGGAACTTGCATTTTTATAAAATTTCGTTCGCTTTTTCTGCTCTTTTGTGTTTTCTCAAGAACAATATGTTCTGTCAGTGGGCAATAGTTTTTGTTTATTACACCTTTCACAAATGAATAAATGCAATATTACTTCACCATCCTTTTTATTATCTCGGTCTCTTATAATTTCATATTTATCACTAGAATAATGCTGCCAAGAATGAAAACCAAAGCAACATTTTATAAATATGAATATCCTTTTCAAATGGTAGGAAATTGACTTTGTAACTTGTCTCTTCATAATGAATACTGTTACATTTAAAAACTAAATTTTTTAAAACCTATAATTCAATTAATACATCATTAATATGCCAAATCTCATGCAACATCAATATTTAAACATGTTTCAGGAACTGACCAACACGAAAAACATACTTGAATACATCAAAAACACACAATCAACATACCTGCAACACACTGTTTTACACTCATCAACATGATGTTTTACATTGTATTCTGCTGATTTTACATAAGCACGCTACACAAAATACGCTGTATTGCACCTGTGTTTTTATTGTATTTTTATAATATTCTGTTGTATTACAATTAAAATACTTATGCTTCCAAGCTAAAACACAATACTATACTGCTATAACCAATCTGCATTTATAGTTAAATACTATCAATATCAAAGTGTTGCATTAGAAACTCAACCTGTTTGCCTACCAATTTCTTTTGGAACTTACTATATTTACGTTCAACTAACTTGCTGAATATGTACTCATTTTTATGTAGTAGGTCTCTGAACTGATCCATACTAATACCTAAAACCTTAGCAAACTTCCACTTTGGTATACTTAAAATTTCCTCCTCTACATTCTTTTCCATTTCTAAGCGTAGCCTCAAAATACTTATACAAAACTCATTCATCCCTTTATCATACTTATTATAGCCATGACTTTCAAGTTCAGGCATACAAGCTTTTTCTAAACTTCTTCGTTTGCTGGGAGTTATACAAAGCCTGTCTTCAATTTCTGCCTTAGGAACAATCCTTGTTGAACTAACTTCTGATTTGTATTTCATGCCACCTCCATTTAACTAGCAGCTTTTACAACATTCCAGGATTCCTCATTATAAAACCTCATTAAATCTTTGTTGAATAAATATAAATCCATGTATTTTGATAGTGGAACTTTCTCTTTAAAGACCCTAAAGAAAAGCGTCTCTATTTCTAAGGTTATATTGTTTAATTCTTCCTCTGGATATCTGAGGAAAACAAATTCAGATTTCTTTCTTTGGAGCTTTTTGAGCTTCATTTCAAAATCAAATAGAATTCGATTTTCAAAAAACACCTCAATATCGTTAATGGTATCATGTTGGAGTTTGTTTAATGATTTCAAGACCTTTCCTATTTTGCTCCTTTTTATGGGATAACTACAGATAGTAGCATTTTCAATGTTTTTGGTAGCCATAATTATAATTTTACTACCTTTGCAGTAAGGTTTTTTGGGAAATTAATCTTAAACAAGCGGTTCCAGGTGCGAAATTGGAGCTGCTTTTTTTATATCTTACAACAAAGGATATGATTAATACTATTATTATTTGTTCTCTAAATATTCATCTATAGCTCTTTGAGTTATTCTGCCGTCCTTGGTAGTTTTAAGCAGCCCCTTTTCTACTAAGCTTTTTATTTTCCTATAGGTTGTATTCATTTGCTTAGCTACCTGGTTAATATAATAGACTGTGTTTGGATGTATTCTCTCTTTATCATATTCTCGTAAAGCATCCTTAATGGTTTCTTTTAAAATCTCTGTTGCGATATTTTGTCCCATATCTTAAGTTTTTTAATTGTTTTATTGTTAAGTTTGTAAATAATAACATTGCAATATTAAACATTTTGTTGGTTTTAACCAAGTATCTGTTGGTTTTTTCTCAACTTACGGTTTCCTTTGCATTATAAAAACGCCACAATATGCTTGTATTTAACAAGATAGAAGAATTAATAAAAGACAAAAATATTCCCATAAAAGATATGGCAAATAAAATGGGGATAACCTCACAAGGCCTATATCAACTATTGAAAAAAAAAGATATAAAACTATCTCAACTTCAAAAGATTGCTGATGTATTGGAAGTTGATATTTGTGAGTTTTTTGGAGGTTCTGGGAAAAATGAGTTTGAAGAAGAGCTTAAGTATTTTATCGACTCATATGATCCACCAAAGTATGTAAAGAAAATCGATCCTGTAGGTGATATTCTACTCCAAGAAAATAGGTTTCTATCTGATTCGCTTTATAATATTTATGACCAATTTGTAATTCATAAACCAATTGAAAATATAAATATTAAATACAAAATTGATATTCACATTATCAAAATATATATTCATGCAGATGGGTTCAATATTTCCTTTTATCAAGATGGTGAATACTATGACAAGAAAATAAATGGGAGTCCTTTACTATCAAAAATCTTAATAAATGTTTATGATGACATATCAGATGAAGACATAAAATTAGCTTCAAATGATATTAAAAATAGTATAAACAGGTTTAATTCCTTTATTTCTCAAAGCAAACTTATAGGTTGGTATAGGAAAAATTACAAATCAGGAGAAGAGGAAATACGAGAAATTCTGATGAGAATTTCAAGAGATTTTTCAATAATATTAGATAAATGAAAAACCCACCAGATAAATTATATCATTACTGCTCTGTAGAGAGTATGTTTAATATTATTAAGTCAAAATCTTTATGGCTTAGTAATAGTGGGCAGATGAATGATTCTGAGGAATCTACTTGGATTGAGCAGTATTTTGATATTATTAAAGATTCATTTAAACAAAAAAAATACGAACCATACCTTGATAAGATATTCAATGTATACTACGATGATCTTGGAAGCTCATTTATTTTCTGTTTATCAGACAAAAAGGATTCATTAAGTCAATGGAGAGGGTATTCAGATGATGGACGGGGTGTTAGTATCGGATTTTCAAGAGAACAGTTGAATATCTTCGAATACCTACCTCATCTTAGGAACAGTCAAATTCTTACAATCAGCTTAATACCTGTAATATACAGTGAATCCATACAACAACAAAAAATTCATGAAATATTAAAAAACACAAAAAACGATATTGACACGTATCCACACCATTCAAAAACACCATTTAGCTATCAATTCGCAAAAGAACTATTACTTTTAACTCAATCATATAAGAACCCAAGCTTCGAGGAAGAGTCAGAATGGAGACTTATTTTCACACCAAATACATCCGGATTTAGTGTAAAGAAGGAAATAACAAACATTATCTCAGATCTAAATTTCAGATGCACTAAGGATAAAATAATATCATACTATAAACAAAGTTTGGAAAATAAATTCAACTCTAAACTTATACCTGAAATTGTATTAGGTCCAAAATCAAAAATTGACATCCCAGAATTTAAATTATTTTTAAAAGCCAATGGGCTGGAAGGTACTGAAGTAACACCTTCTGATTCTACTTATAGGTAAATAGTATTCCTGTGGATTTCACAAAACAAATTTTAAGACCAAAAAATGAATAATATAGATATACAAAAGTTTTTTGCCTTACAAGAGGAATTTGAAACTGCTAATAAACTTGTTAGGTTGGGTTTTGGAGAGCTTCAAAACATCAATTTAGATAATGACTTCTATTTTCTACCTTTTCAGTTACTTTCTCAAGGGTTTGAGAGATTTATGAAAGCATATATCTGCATAGGACATTTTGAAAAACACAAGACCTTACCTAGCTTTCAATATTTAAGAAGACTTGGTCATGATTTAGAAAAACTTCTTAATGATATAAAAGAAAATTATTACTTTGATCAGTACCCACCAAAACAATTTCAAATAGACTCAGAATTTCTTCATGACAATATAGATTTAAAAGAATTGCTTTTTATTTTATCTGAGTTTGGAAAAATTGCTCGCTACTATAATTTTGATTTTATCACTGATAGTACTAAGATTGGTATAAACCCAAAGGAAAGTTGGCAAAAATTTGAAAATCGAATCAATCCTATTAATGAGAACTTATTAAAAAAGTTAATGAATCATGACACAAATAATGAAGTCTATCAGAAAATAACAAATCATATAATAATTACATTCGAGAAGTTCATCGCGAGTCTATCACGTCAAATAATATTTAACACATTAGGATTGACAGGAAAACAAATTACAGCTAGTTCATTTTTTGATTATGGCCTTATGTATGAAGGAGAATTTGGCAAAACTGACTACAGAGGCAATACATCTACATACAAAGAAACCCCCAAATCAGTACATAAAAGAAGTTTTGCCGATGAATTAAAAAGAAAGCACAATCCAAATTACAAATGGAAAGAAATCACCAAGGAAGAATTTCAAGGTGATTGGCCTTTTTATTCTGATAAAATAATAATTGAATGCAGGTACAAACACTGGTGTATTGTTTCTATAGATGGCTATGATTACTCTTTAAATGGAGCAGCTGCAGGCAGATATAAACTTGAGAATCCACATGATGCAGGAATGGCAATTCTTGGAAAGGGAATTGGGGATTTTATTACAATGGCCTTGAAGCTTCACTAAAAACTTTATTAGACCCATTACCAATGATTATAAAAACCACAAATAAATTGAACAACAAGACTAGAACAATAATATTTTGGACACTCTCAATTATCATTTTAATAGTAATTGGAATTATCACAATTAATGTAATTTATCAAACTGAAAATCCAGCCTTATTTGATATTGATTTTGATAAAAAAGACCATATAATATCTAGTTATGGGATATTAGTTGGTGTTCTTTTAACTTTTCTATCAATCGTTTTTATTATTCACAATATACTCCAACAAAAACAGCAATATGACAATGATAAGCGTGAACAGAAAATCAAGGAAAAAAATTCTCTTTTTGATAGATTAAAACTTGTAATGAATTTAGTAAATGAAATTTGCAGTCATATTGAGGATACTGGTAAAGAGATGAAAACATTTTCTCTTGCAGAGAAAAATTCTCCATTAAAGAATAATCAAATGTACTTTTATACTAATAAAAACTATAGTAGATTATTAGAGTTAGATTATCATACAATTTTCAATGCATTTCAAGAATTCGATACTGAAATCGACAAAACAAAATCATTTAACAACCTATATTACAAAGTAGATTTCTATTCTGAATCAATAGCTGAGACAAAAGAAAAATACCAATATCATATTAAGGACAAATTTCAAAGAAAAGTTAAAATAGCTAATGAATTAAATTCTGTCATGGATGATGCATCAAAAATGACAGAAGAATATAAATGTGAATTAACCGAAAATGATCGTTATAAACAAAATAAATGGTATAAATTATTAAATGGCTTATTAGCATTCTATTATGAAAGAATACCAGAAGATGATGAGGCAGATTATGAACAAATAGATAAAGAAGTACTCTTTGTATTCCTGAAAGACGCACTAAAGCTTCGAGAAAGTATTGGTTTCGAGAAAAAAACACAAGATTTAGTTTTGAAAATTGCAGTAATAAGAAAACAACTATATACTTTGAAAATAGAATCTTTAGACTTTGGAAAACAAATCCTGATACACTATAATGAATATTATTCTACTCAAAGTGAAAATTATAAGGACTTATGCAAATTAAAAGATCATATAGAATTATTAATAAATCTAGCAGCTAAGAAATAATAGCCGAAATCACTTAAGAATCATCGCTTTTAAGCTAATTAAACAATAAAGTAAATTTATAGGCAAACTCAGGATGGCAGGCTACTATTCTTAATACTAATCATAAAACTACCACTCCTTAAAAGAATCCTTCAAAGAATCAACATTACTACCCTGAGCCATATTAATATAAATTTGCGCGGTCTCAGTCTTATTAATCCCCATAAATCGCATCACAGTAAAAACGTTTCCGGTTTCTTTGGCTAGGTTGGTTCCAAAAGTATGCCTGGCTAAATGGCTTACAAAATGTTTTCCTTCAATTCCACTCTTAGCCTGGATAGATTTTAATATTCTATTATAATTGGGGTCAGATGAATAATCAAATATTAATCTATCTGTTTTATCTTCACTTTCTAGAGCTTCTTGGATATACCGGCGTTATTGTGCCAGTCATACCGACGTTATTGTGCCAGTGTGAACAGCTATAATTTCTAGGCTAAATTTACACATTAATTTGTTTCATTTTCACACATTAATTTTCCTAAATATTT
>NZ_JABKBZ010000113.1:0-9865 GCF_013166635.1 Lentimicrobium sp. S6
TCTTCTGTTTTTGAGATATCTTCGTAATGTAGCATGTTTTGTACTTTTTGTGTGGTAACCTAAAGATACAATAAAACCAAGGGATTCCCAAGGTTTCATGCTGCATTTTTTCTCTAAAATGCTCAGTATATAACGGTGCGAAACTTCAGTTAATGAGATAAAAAAAGGCAAGCTTGGGGGGAAGCTTGCCTGACTCTTGGAGAGAAGTAAATTTAATGCGTTAACCTATTTAAATAGGGTATCTTAAACAACAGGGCAAATATAAGATGCATATTTGAACTAAATGTCCTAAATGAACATCTGTAGCCAAGTAATGAATAAGCGCAATGGTTTATTGAATATTCTCCTTTATGCCTTTGTTAATTGATGGAAAACATGTTCCAGATTACTATCTTTCTTGTTCATGCTCAGTATTTGAATATCTGATTTTACTGCCCACTGAAACAATGATTTCCTGATTTCTTCATCACCAGAAGCAATAATCTCAAATGAAAGATCATTTATTTTAATCACATTTGTAACTCCTTTGATTTTATTCAATTCAGAAAGCTCAACTTTTTTATCCATCTCTATCTGTATGGTTTCTGTGTTTCCAAGAAGTTTACTCAATTTGGACGTTGCATCATCCGCAACAATTTTACCATTATTAATAATAATAACTCTATCGCAGATAGCTTCCACTTCTTGCATAATGTGTGTAGAAAGCAAAACGGTTTTCTCCTTACCTATAGACTTAATCAAGTCGCGAATCTCCACCAACTGATTGGGATCCAAACCTGTAGTTGGCTCATCGAGGATTAGTATTTCTGGTTCGTGAATTAAGGATTGAGCCAAACCCACTCGTTGACGATAACCTTTTGATAAAGCTCCTATCTTTTTATTTTGTTCTACTTTTAATCCTGTTAACTCAATCACTTTATTAATGCGCTCCTCAATATTATCTTTCATTTTATAAATCCCAGCCACATAATGGAGATATTCTCTAACATACATTTCCGGATATAGAGGATTATGCTCTGGCAAATAACCAATCTTAGCCTTCACTTTCAAAGGTTCTTCCATCACATCAAAACCATAAACACGTGCTTCTCCGGAACTTGGAGGCAAAAAACAACTAATAATTTTCATTATTGTTGATTTACCAGCTCCATTAGGTCCTAATAAACCCGTGATTTCACCTTTATTAATAGTTAAGCTAACTTGATCCAATGCTTTTTGTTCTCCATAAAGCTTGGTTATATTTTGCAATTCAATGGTCATGCTTTATTTTTTTTGCGAAAATACAGATTTTTAGAAAACCAATGAACAAAAGTATTTCAAAGATATATTCAAAAAAAGAAAAAGGTCGGAAGTACCAAGACAGCAGCTTAAAGCCTTCTATCTTGTAGACTATTGTGCTGTATTCCAAATTGAACTCCTATGTATTTTATTCAACCTCCACAATTTACAATCAAAACAAAATCGCAATAACAATATGAATAAAGAAAATATTTTTAATTAAACGCTTGGTCAATTGAAAATATTTACTAATTTTGACCAATCGTTCAGTCAATAGACAAATCTCTTTGTACCGAAAGCATTATAGGTCTGTTTTACGAATGAAATTCGTTGTAATAATTACTAAATATGGCTGGAAGTTGGAAGCCCGAAGTAGATTTACTTCTAGCTTCAGACTGTCGACTTCGAACCACAAAACTTGTAGAAACTGAAATACTAAATAACACAGTTTCAACTAAAGAATGAGACCAATAAATATGTCACCAAGAACAAAAGAACAATTCGAAAACATTAGGCAAGAAAGAAAGCAACAAATACTCGATGCTGCCCTCGAAATTTTTGCCAAAAATGGATATTACAAAGCAAGCATCAGTCAAATAGCAACAGAAGCCAAAATATCTAAAGGCCTCCTATATAATTACTTTCAAAACAAAGAAGAATTGCTTACCGAGGTTATGTCTGATGGAATCAAATATCTATTGAGAGGATATGGGAAACAATCAGAAGACAATGCCAAAGACCAACTTAAGAAAATGATAGAACAAAGTTTCGATATGATGGATGAAGACCAGAAGCATTGGCAGCTTTATTTCTCCACCATGATGCAAACAGAAGTCCAAGCTTTAGTCATGGAAGAGATGATGGTCACTCTAATGCCTGTATTTGAAAATTTAGCTGCTATTTTCGGAGAATTGGGTTTTGACACTCCCTTACAGGAGGCTCAGTTATTTGGCGCTATGCTAGATGGTTTTGGAATGAACTATCTCATCAATCCTCAGGCTTTTCCTAAAGAGTATTGTATCAAAAGATTATGTGAAATATATCAATTAAATAAATAGATATGAAAACAAGAATAATATTGATTTGTCTTTTACTAGTTGGGTTAGCCCTCAACTTTCCTTCAAAGGCACAAACAGATGAAAAAGCAAAAGAAATAGTAAAAAAGGCTCATGAGATCACTCTAGGAAAAACAAGTAAGACCACCATGACCATGAAAATCATTCGTCCTGAATGGACCAGAGAAGTGAGCATGCAAAGTTGGAGCATAGGGACAGAAAATTATCTGATTTATATTATGTCACCCGCCAGAGATAAAGGACAAGTATTCTTAAAAAGAGAGAAGAATATGTGGAATTGGATTCCCAGTATTGGGAGAATGATTAAGATTCCACCAAGCATGATGATGTCGAGCTGGATGGGTTCTGATTTTAATAATGATGAATTGATGAAAGAAAGTTCATTGGTAGTGGATTACACCCATCAATTTTTAAAGGAAGAAGAAATTGATGGAATGCCATGTTATCAAATTGAATTGACGCCCCTCCCTTCTGCTCCAGTTGTTTGGGGAAAAGTCATCTTATGGATAAGCAAAGAAAAATCCTTTAGCCTAAAAAGCGAATTCTACGATGAAGATGGAGTTCTGGTAAATGTTCAAAGTTCATCAAAGGTAAAAATGTTTGGAGATCGCGAACTCCCTTCTTACATGGAAATGATTCCGGTAAAAAAGGAAGGTCATAAAACCATCATGATAATAACAGATGCAGAGTACAATGTGAAGGACATTAATGAAAAGATGTTCTCTCAGCAGATGATGAAGAGGATACGTCCAGAATAAAAAGAAAAAGTTAGAAGTTGGAAGCTAGAAGGAAGAAGGAAGAATCTTCGTGCTTCAAACCTCATGCTTCAAACCAAATAACAATAAGCATAATACCCTTCAACAAACTCAGGGTACAAGATCAATGTCTCAACAAGGACAAATAACAAATTATGAAAACATCATTAATTATAGCCTGGAGAAATATATGGCGCAACAAGAGGAGGTCACTGATTACAATGGCCGCCATCTTCATGGCAGTATTTCTCTCGGTATTTATGCGCTCCATGCAAAAGGGTACTTATAGCCAAATGATTCAAGGTGGCATCAATCAAGTGGGCTATATCGAGATTCACAAAGATGGATATTGGGATAATCAAAACATCAATAAAGCCATGGTTATATCACCAGAACTCAGGGAAAGCATACGCTCTATTCCAAATGTGAAGGAAGTTACACCAAGGCTCAGTAATTTTGGACTGTGCTCTTCAGGCAATCAAACTAAAGCAGGTATGGTTATAGGTGCAAATCCTGAATTGGAAAACAGACATACCGCTTTAGCCAAGAAAATCATTTGGGGTAATTACTTAAGCAATCATGATAATGGCATATTGGTAGCCGAGAACTTAGCCAAATTCCTTAAACTGGCTAAAATCACCAAGGATACTATAATTGAAGAAGACGGAAGTATGACATTTTTCAAAAATGTAGAAATGCTGCAAGATAGCTTGGTGATTATCAGTTCCGGCTATCAAGGAAACAGTGCCTTTGGCTTATTCCCCATTAGAGGAATTATTAGCTTACCAACTCCTCAGCAAAATGGCTCTATGGTTTATATGAGTTTACAAGAAGCTCAGTATGTATTTAGCCCCTACGTTCCCAATCTTTGCACCTCGATATCATTAGATTTACATGATCCTGAAAAAATAGAGGAGACCCAAATAGAGCTTTCAAAAACCCTTGGCGAAAAATACGAGGTAATGACTTGGGGCAGCATGCTCGCCGAACTCGTTCAAGCTATTCAACTTGATAATGCTGGTGGAATTATGATGATGGGACTACTTTATGTAATTGTGGGTTTCGGATTATTGGGAACCATTATTATGATCAGCCTAGAAAGAAGAAAAGAAATGGCTGTGATGGTTTCTGTGGGAATGAGAAAAAGCAGATTAACCTTGATGATGATATTTGAAACGATAGTTTTAGGAATTGGAGGCGTGGTCATAGGAATCCTCCTCAGTCTTCCTTTTGTTTATTATCTCAATGTAAATCCAATTCTACTACAAGGAGAAATGGCCACCATGATGGAATCCTATAATATAGAACCTATACTTCCATTTTCTATGGACCCTATGATATTTTTTGGGCAAGGAATCGTTATTTTATTGATTTCCTTTATTGCAGCCCTCTACCCTATCTATAGTATTATGAGAATTAAACCTACTGATGCACGTTAAAAAATAAGCCTTATGAATATAAAAATATCATGGAAAAATGTTTGGCGTAATAAGCTTCGTAGCTTAATAATTATCCTTGCCATAGCGGTAGGTCTCTTTGGCGGTATATTTACCAATGCCTTCTTTGTGGGGATGCTAGACCAAAGAATCAATGCCGTAATTAGCAACGAGACTGCTAATATACAAATACATCACCCTAGCTTTCTTTTAGACGAATCCATAAACAATGGAATTGAAAATGGCATTGCAGTGATAGATAAAATTAAAGCTGTTGAAGGCATTAAGGGTATCAGTCCCAGAATTAATGAAACAGGAATGGCCAGCACTGCTGAAGCCAATACCGGAGTCATGATTAATGGAATCGACCCAAAAATGGAAAAGGAAGTGACTAAAATTCATCAAAAGCTTTATGAAGGGGAATATCTAAAAGCCTCCTTTCAAATCCCTATTCTTATTGGCAAAAAACTATCGGAAAAGCTAAATGCCGATATAGGAGATAAAGTTATTTTATCGATGGCAGATGGTGAAGGAGAAGTGGTTTATGCTGCCTTTAAAGTTTGGGGTATTTATAATACAAACAACGATATGTTTGATGGGATTCATGTTTTTGTATTGAAAGATGAATTACAAAAGCTTCTCAAAACTCCACAAAACTATGTGTCTGAGATTGCTATTTCGATGGATGACGACCAATTCACTTTAAAGGCAAAAGATGAAATGATAAGCCTCCTCCAAACAGAAGTGGATCAAAAAGAAATCATCGTTCAGGATTGGAAAGAAATAGATCCGAGTTTAAATATGATGATTCAAAGCATGGATACTTTTGCTTGGTTCTTCATCATCATTATTTTAATTGCGCTGGCGTTTGGAATCATAAACACTATGATTATGGTAGTGATGGAGAGAACTCGTGAGCTTGGAATGCTCATGGCGATTGGAATGAACAAGAAAAGAGTCTTTAGTATGATTCTATGGGAAACTATCTTCCTTTCCTCCGTAGGCGCGATTACTGGTCTCTTTTTCTCGGCTTTAGTTATTGGCTATTTCGGAAGAGTTGGCTTAGATTTATCCTTGTTTGGGAAGGGAATGAATTCCTTGGGTTTTGATACCATTATCTACACAAAATCTAGCATCGAATTTTATCTAAGCGTGGCATTTTTGGTCTTTATCACAGCCATTATTGCTTCCATATTTCCTGCTCGCCAGGCCTTGAAATTACAGCCCGCAGAAGCAGTGAGGGATTAGAGTGGGAAGCGGGAAGTTAGAAGTTGGAAGCAGGAAGTAAATCAAGCTTCAAACTTCATGCTTCGAGCTTCAAACCTTTCAATTAAAAAAAAACAAGAAACAAGAAAACATATATATCATGTCAATTATAGAAATAAAAGACCTCAGAAAAACATATAATGAAAAAACAGTTCCTGTTCATGCCGTTAATGGAATAGACTTACAAATTGAGGAGGGTGAATTTACAGCTATTGTTGGTCCTTCTGGTTGCGGAAAGACAACCTTTTTAAATATGGTGGGTGGCTTGGATGTGTCCACAAGCGGAAGCGTAAAAATAGATGGACAAGACATTTCTGGCTTAAGTTCAAAGCAACTCATCGATTTTAGGTTAAATCATATTGGATTTGTGTTTCAGGCTTACAACCTCATTCCTGTGCTTACTGCTGTTGAAAATGTGGCCTTTATCATGGAGTTACAAGGAGTTTCAAAAGCCGAACGAGAAAAAAGAGCCAAGGAATTATTAGAGCAGGTAGGCATTGGAGATAAATTCAATAGCCGCCCCAATCAACTTTCGGGTGGACAACAGCAAAGAGTAGCAGTAGCTAGGGCCTTGGCTAGTAAACCAAAATTCATATTAGCTGACGAACCCACTGCCAACTTAGATTCACAATCCACAGGAGATTTATTAGATATGATGGCCGATTTAAATCAGAAGCTAAATATCACTTTCCTATTTGCTACTCACGACCAACGAGTAATGGATAGAGCACGAAGAATTGTCACTCTTACTGATGGTAAGATTAGTTCTGACGAAATTAGAAAATAAACTAATCATGAAAAAGGTAATCATTTTCCTATTATTGCTATGGGCTTTTAACTCTCAAGCTCAAAAGAAAATTGAAATTGACGGGCGCATAGAAGGTATGCCTGTTTATATGGCCAATAATAAATCTGACCTTTCAGCCATAGGAATTTCTAGCGATCAAATCATGACCTATACTGAGCTGAATAATAGAATCAATTTACGTTGGTATCCCATAAATGAATTAAGCTTGGAAGCTGGAATTAGAAATAATTTCACTTTTGGCAATATGGTTTATCAAACCAATAAAGCCTTGGATGGTGCCTATAATGATTTACTGGTATATGATGATGGATATTTGAATTTAACCAAGAAATGGTCGGAAAGTAATAATGGTGTGTTCTATACTAATATCGATAGGCTTTTTGCCACTTTAGAGTTGGGGAAATTTAATGCCAAGATTGGTAGACAAAGAATCAACTGGGGAATGAATATGGTTTGGCAACCCAATGATATTTTCAATACTTTTAATTATTTGAATTTCAACTATCCCGAAAGGCCAGGAAGTGATGCCATCAGGGTTCAATATTATACTGGCTATACCTCAACATTAGATGTAGCCTATAAAATTGACTATGAAGAAAGAAGTACCTACGCCGCTCGCTATGTTTTTAACCAATGGAATTACGATTGGCAATTGATGGGTGGTGTGATGAATCAAGAATATTTTGTTGCTGGCCTTGGTTGGTCGGGAAGTATTAAAGGAGCAGGTTTTTCAGGTGAAGCCTCCTATTATTCTCCCATGATTAGCGACACTGCATTCCAGGAAACCTTAATTACTACTGTCTCGTTCAACTATACCTTCTCAAAAGGACTTTTTCTACATACTTCTCTACTCTATAATTCCAATGGAAGCACAGGAAAAGCAGGTCGAGGATTCTTTGTGATGATGGATAATATTTCTGCCTTGGATTATACTTTATCAATGGCTCAAGTTTTTGCTCAAGTTTCTTATCCTTTGACTCCTCTCATTAAGATTGATATGTCAGGAATCATCAATCCCTTTGATGGTAGTTTTTATTTAGGCCCCTCTGTTGATTTCTCATTAACAAAGGATGTGTCCTTATACTTCATTGCCCAAACCTTTTTCGGAGAATCCGGATCAGAATACGGAGACTATGGTCAGATGTATTTTGCTCGTATTTCTTGGGCTTTTTCTAATTAGTCTAGTTTTCATAATTTATTAAGAAGATACGCTTATCACACATATCATTAGGAGGGTCAGAGTATCTTTACAGTTCTATAATAAAAAAAGAAAAGTTATATAATGCCAAGCACCCCATTTTTAGATCGTCGTATACAAGTGAAAAAAACCGCAAACGCCACATTGATACGATATATAAAAGATTGAAATAATTACAAAAAGCAGTTTGATCGGATTGGTGCTCTTTTGGTAGAGTGTCTAGTGCGAGAGAATTAATTTTGCCCCAATAAACAACACACTTTCAAACCGCTGTATGCCAGCACTACAAACCAAAGTTTGCAAAAGAGTTATTTTTCACACCCAATATTTCTATTATAAAATGCAAAAAACACTTTGAGATAAAACCTATTTCAAAAAAAATCATGTTAAATTATTTGACACTTGTGTAAGATAAATTTACAACGTCTTTTACAATACGAAACCATAAAACTTTGACTATGTATACATTACGGTTACGGCATTATATTTGAACATATTAAATTCATTTTAAATCAAATAAGGTATTATGAAACTGAATTAAGCCTATGGATATCTGCGATATGAATAAATAAATAATTGGCAAACTTAATTTCCAAACACGCATGAGTCAATGCTTATCCAAATTTTTGTCAAAAAGCTTGCAAATGCCAGCCCATGTAGTCCAAAGGACTTTAGGTTTTGCTGCCCAAAAAAACAAAATAAACTAGCAACGCTGAGCTCCACATTCCGGCTCTTGCTCCGTAGCAAGGTCAGTACGGATTGATTAAGATAAAAGAATAGCCTCATAAAAGTCTGGAATAGAGTTTTATGAATAACAAACACCAGCAAAAAACACGCAAAATGAAAAAAATAGCATTTACATTAATAGTTTTTATCGGGCTTAGTGGAATTCTAAATGCTCAGCAAAGGAATAATAAGTTGACCTTTGATAATGTTATAATTAATATCCCCAATTCATTAACTTTATGTCCACAAGACATTGCCAATTATATACATTCAAAATATTCTACTCAAGACTCAAAAATTCAAGCTTTATATTTTTGGATCGCTAAGAATATTCATTATGATATTGAGAATATGTACTCATTTGATTATGATACGATTGGGATAATTTCAAAAACCCTAAAAACTCGCAAAGGAATTTGCTACAATTATGCCCTATTATTTAGTGATATTTCCAATAGGTTAGGAATTAAAAGTTTTGTTATTACAGGTTATACGAAAATTGATAATGAAATTGATTACACCCCTCATTCTTGGTGTGCTGGAATGATTGATTCGAAGTGGTATATATTCGACCCTACATGGGGGTCAGGCTCAGTATCGAATGGAAATTACATAAAACAAATAGACCAATATTATTACAAAATGTCCCCTAAAAGAGCAATACGTACTCATATGCCTTTCGATCCATTATTTCAATTTTTATATTACCCTATTACTAATAATAATTTTTGTGCCAAAAGGAAGAAGCCTAAGAGTAATAATACTTATTTTAATTTTGATGATTCTCTTACTGTTTTTGAGAATTTATCAATAACAAAACAATTAATCAATACAAAAAGAAGATTAGAGAATAATGGTATAAATAGTTATTTTATATTTACCATTATCAATCAATTTAGACAAGAAATAGACGATAATTCATACAATCAAACAATAGATACATATCACATAGCTCTGAATTCATATAAAGAAGGTATATTTCAACTTAATCGGTTTATTGATTATAGAAACAAACAATTTGCCGCGATTGAAAATGATTCTGTTTTAATAATAATCTTAGATAGTGTTGAGAATTCTTTTTTTTTGTCAATTGAATATTTAAAACATATTGATAGTCCCAATCAAAATATCCAAAAACAAATGGACAATATTCATAAATCTATTGAGAGTAACATGTTGTACTTTAATGAGCAAATGGTCTAGCCCCCTATTAATCGGACTATTTTAATTTAGGTTCAAATATATGTGTTTTTCATTACTTATTTTCATAATATTGCTTTAGCAAGAAACGACTGAAGGTGACCTTTCTGCCGGTGGTTGTT
>NZ_JABKBZ010000114.1:0-9495 GCF_013166635.1 Lentimicrobium sp. S6
AATACTTGAAATTACAGCGGATAAGATGGAGAAACAATTCGACTTTAGTGATTACGAAAGAGGTGTATACTTCTTGAGAATTACTCATGGTGGTAAAGTTTCTTACAAAAAGGTTGTTATTCAATAGTTAGTAATTTTTTATAAAAGGCTGGCTTTTCTTAAGTGAGAAGTCAGCCTTTTGTTATTTTATAATGAATATTCGTGAGCAAGGCTTTAATAATCAATGGAAATGAGTATATTTGAACTTAAAACTAATCAAATCCCAAATTATGAAAAACATTCACTCTTACTTATTGATAGGCATATTATTAATATCCTCTTTTACTTCATTTTCTCAAATTGAAGTATTGTCGGGGACTGAAAACGGTACTTATATTGCTTTAGCAAATGATATGAATAAGGTGCTTCCCAAGAAGGCTAAAGGAGAAACAGAAGTAGATTTTTTAAATGTAAAAGCCACACAAGGTTCTTCGTTTAACTTCGATTTATTAGCTGATGCCAACCACCCTGCAAAAGCAGCATTTATGCAATTAGATCTTCTTTTATTAAAGAAATCTGAAGACATGTTAAATGGAACAAAAAATACTGAAAACCTTATTGTTTTGATGCCTTTGAACACAGAGGAAATACATTTAGTAAGTAAAGAGGGCTCTGGTATTAATTCATTAAATGATTTAAGTGGTAAAACTGTAGGAATCGGAAACAGTGGTGAAGGGACCTATAGTACAGCTATCTACATACAAAACTCCAGCAAATTAGATTGGAAAAATAGGAATCTGAATACACAAGATGCCATGAAAGCTTTATTGCTTAATAAAATTGATGCTTTCTTTGTGGTTGCTGCAGCTCCTTATGAAATGATTGCTACTATTCCTGTTAATTTTCCTTTGAAAATGCAATTGGCTAGCCTTGAAAACGTGAATGGTTGGGCCGAATACTATACTCCCATTACTATGGAGGCCGAAACATATCCTTGGCAAAAAGAGGTTATAAATACTTTTGGTGTACCTAGTGTTGTTGTAGTAAACAAAAACAAATTAAGTGAAGAAGATATAGCAGATTTAAAATTGTGGAAATCGACTACTATTGAAAATTTGGAAACTTTAAAAACTACAGGACATAGCTCTTGGAAAACGGCTAATCCTGCAGAATGGAACAATTCTATTTGGACATCAATGGAATAATGTTTTAAAATATGATAAAAAAATGCTGCAATCCTATCGGATTGCAGCATTTTTTATTAATGATTAGACTTCTCTAATTCTTGTATACTATCTTGCATCTGCAACAGCTCGTCCAGCTCTTAGTGCTTCAATATTTGCATTGATAATTTTATCTCCTTTTTTCTTAAAGATTAATTTGATAGCCTCCTCAAAAGATTCAAATGGAATATCGATAAATGGAGTAGCGGCTCCTAAGGCGACGATATTACTGGAACGTGGAGAACCTATTTCTTTTGCAATTTTATCAGCATCCAAAATAATCACATTCTTTCTTTCTTTAATTTTAGCTATCACCTCATCCACATCGGGATAATTAGGGATATTTACAAAAGGTGTTGAGTTGGTAATAATCCAGCCATCTTTCTTTAAGAAATCAATGTATCTCAATGACTCCATAGGCTCAACTGACAAAATAATGTCGCATCCACCTTTAGGAATTAAATCGGAAGCAATAGGCTTAGAAGATAAACGGAAGTGTGACTGTACCGCTCCTCCTCTTTGGCTCATTCCATGAACCTCGGCTTGTTTCAAATGAAGATTATTGGACAAAGCACTCATGCCAATAGTTGCAGCGATGGAAAGAATACCTTGTCCACCAACTCCTGCTAATATAATATCTGTTTTCATTTTTTTATATTTTTTATCTGAGGTTCAATTCTCTGATTCTTTCATTTAAGGCTACATTCTTAGTAGTTTGAATACACTGGCGACGAGGAATAATGACAGAAACACCTTTATAAGCCAATTCCTTTTTCATAATCGCAACCATTTCGTCATGATTTTTCTTAAGAGGAGTGAAGACAATGATATGCTCTGGATCTACACCGATTCCTTTACAAATATCTTCAATTTTACCTAGTGCAGCAGAATCTTGTCCGCCTGTCATACCAGTAGTGAAGTTATCGGAAATCATAACTGTTATTGGGCTGCTTTCGTTCACAGCATCAATTAATCCTGTCATTCCAGAGTGAGTAAATGTTGAATCTCCAATAACAGAAACAGCAGGAACTAAACCAGCATCGGCGGCCCCTTTTGCCATAGTGATAGAAGCTCCCATATCTACACAACTATTAATGGCATTATAAGGAGGAAGTGCACCTAAAGTATAACATCCAATATCACTAAATACTCTACCTACACCATAATCACTTAAAGCTTCGTTTAAGGCGTTATAAGCATCAATATGACCACAACCTACACACATGGCAGGTGGGCGATTTTTAACGATATCTTTTACATCTTCAGAAATCTCAGTTACTTCTTCTTCGCTGGCTAACTTTAATGCTTTTGCAATGAGGTTAGGATTTAACTCACCATCTCGGGGTAAACTACCATCTAAACGACCGTGAACTTTTTCCTTGCCTAAATAACCTTTTAATAACTCCTCAATAATTGGATAACCATCCTCAAGTATTAATACCTCGTCACATTCCTTCATTAGCTTTTCAACCTTGGCGCGTGGCATAGGATATTGACCAATCTTTAATAGAGGATGAGTCAATTCGGTTTCAGAATAATTTTCCATCAAGTAATTATAGGCTAACCCACAAGCTATAATTCCTAATTTCTTATCAGTTCCTTCAAAATAATGATTGAATGGAGACTCTTCAGAATCTTCTATGAAACCAGCGAAGCTGTTTAATAATCCTTTGTATTGTTTTCTAGCAATGGATGGAAGAAGAACAAATTGAGTCGGATTAGAAGGTAAAATGAGTTCGTTTTGATCGAGTAAAGGTTTTCTTTCCACACCTGCTCTGGAGTGAGCTAGGCGAGTAGTGATTCTAATCATCACTGGAATACTGAATTTTTCGGACAATTGAAAACCAAAATAAGCCATATCATAAGCTTCTTGTTGGCTGGCAGGTTCCAAAATTGGGATTTGAGCAAATTTTCCGTAATAACGACTGTCTTGCTCGTTTTGTGAAGAGTGCATGCTTGGATCATCGGCCACTGTTACGAGTAGTCCACCATTGGAACCTGTGATAGCGGAATTTATAAAAGCATCGGCTGCCACGTTTAATCCAACGTGTTTCATACAAACCATAGCTCGTTTTCCGGCATATGACATTCCTAGTCCTGCTTCCATAGCAGTTTTTTCATTAGCTGACCACTGGCTGTGAATATTGCGCTCCTTAGCTAAATCGTAATGTTGCACATATTCTGTTATTTCAGTTGAAGGAGTGCCCGGATATGCGTAAACACCAGACATACCGCCGTCAATTGCACCTTGCGCAATGGCTTCAGCACCTAACAATAATAACTTTTGCATGAGTTTTTTATATTTCTTGACCTTAAAAATATTTCAAGGTTTCTTGTGGACTCTTTCTTTTTCGCTAGATTTGGGTAGCTAGCTTCCCTGCCCCTCGGGATTTCAATCGTTTGCAAAAATACAGAAATAACCATTTTGTTTTACCATTAAAAAACACCAGAACTATATATTTAGATTGGGTATAATTAAGAAGGAAACCAAGTGAAACTCAACTTTTAAGTTTTTTTCTTATAGAATGAAGCCTCAATTAATATACCTTTACAATCTATGAAAAAAATCGGATTCCTTTATATTCTCCTTATTATTTTATCAGTTTCGGCTTGTAAGAAATATGATATTGCGGATGGTACTCCCGCATGTATTGAGCAATTGATAAAAGATTTTAACTCCGAAACAGATTGTATTGTGGCAGTAGATGTAAGAAAGTATGAGTTTCAGGGAGGAGAAGTATACCTTTTTAATCCTGGTGATTGTGAAACAGATGAGGGTTCTGAGATATACGATTCGGAGTGCAACAGCATTGGTTTTTTGGGAGGTGTTGATGACAATCAGATCATCAATGGAGAAGACTTCTCCAATGCAATATTAATAAGTGTCATTTGGTCAAAGCAACCATAGTAAAATAAGCACCATGGAAAAAACAAATATCGAAATACTTCAGGATTATGCTAAGTCGAGCAAAAGAGAAATAACAATAAAGGAAACACCCTATCCAAAACCCAAGGGAATTCGTAGAATCATTAAGTATAAAAGAACGGCATTCACTCCACTAAATCCTTCAGAAGAAAGTTTTTTACTTTGGTTTTACGATTACCATACTCCTACTATTGAATTATCAACCTATTGTGGAACTTTCATCCCAATTTCTATTTCCAAAGAAGTCAAAATTCATATTCGAAGCAAAACCATCCTTCATAAACTTCAATTATTTGGAAGAAGTAAACATTTAAAGACGGGCTCCAAATCATTTGACTCAAAAGTACTCATTACTACTAATCATGCTCAAGAAGCTAAAAAGCTATTATCCAAAAACAAGATTCAAAAAGCTATACTCAAAGCTTTATCCTTAGATCCTGCTATGTGTATTTCGGTAAATGAAAAGGATATAGATTTTGTTTCTCAGCTCAAAAATAAATCTTATATCTCCATCCTTCGTCCTGGTTTTTGGTATGTGGAGAAAAAAGAAATAGAATCATTAATAAGAGTTTCAGAATCATTAGAAAACTATTTATTCGAAACATCCTCAAAAAATTCATAGGGGAAATTACCCTGTCTATAGATTAAATATCATTTCCTATTGATTTCATTTTCTGAAAGCCATTTCAGACTATATTTTTACGCCATATTCATCATAAAAATAAGAGGAGGGAAATATGAAGTGGATGGAAAAGAAATATATTATCATATTAATAATCTTAGGTATTGTTTCAGTTAATTATGCTCAAACCACTATTAACGAGTTCCAAGGAAGAACGAGTGCCGAGATTATCTTTAAACCAATCAAGAAGTTAAGTTTAAGCTTTTCACCAGAGCTCAGGTTCGATGAGGATTTCAGTATAGACAATTATCATTTTCAATTGCAAGCAGATTATAAATTCAGTAAGGTATTTAAAGCTGGTGTTCGTTATCGTTTTGTGGTTAATCCAAGAGATGTTAAGGATACCGAATATGCTTCACGATATGGTGTGTTTCTTAAGTTTAAAAAGGAATTTAATGACTTTAGCCCGTTTTTACGTTTGAGTTATACTAACGATGCGGATGAGGATTTTAAGACCGAAAGAAGTAATTATCTTAGATATAAGATCGGTGTTCAATATGATATCCCAAAGTGTAAAATCACACCTGCTATTGGCTTGGAAGCATTTCAGGAATTATCGGGAGATGGTTTGTATAAAATGAGGTGTTTTGCTGGTGCCGATTACAAAATTAATAAGAAAAACAGTATTGGACTCGATTACAAATTCGATTATTATAGAACATCCTATTATAACAAACATATCGTAAGTCTTACTTATAAATTCAAATTCTAAAAACAAAACCTATGAAAGCTTATATCATATTATTATTTTCTATCACAATGTTGGCCAGTGGATGCCGAAAAGATGATATTGTTGTTGTAGATACGGAAGGAATAGACTATTCTGACTGGAGCGAAAGCACCCATGGTTCTTCTGTTTCACCAGATTATTCCATTGTGTTTAATCAAAATAAAGTTCAACGATTTGATATTGTCATCAGTAGTGACAATTACACAATTATGCAAAACGATTTAGATGAAAACATAGGTAGTAGCGGAGGAGGGCCTGGTGGTGGATTTGGTGTAGATGCTACATCATCTGATTACGATCCTGTTTGGGTACCTTGTTCTTTTAATTATGAAGGCATAGAATGGTATAATGTGGGAATTAGATATAAAGGAAATTCCAGCTTAACTTCGGCCTACCAATCGGGAAATAACAAGCTCTCTTTAAAACTAGATTTTGACCAATTTGAGGAAGCTATGCCAGATTATCCCAATCAAAGATTTTACGGGTTCAAACAACTCAACTTGAATAATAACTTTGATGATGCTTCTTTAATGCGTGAAAAAGTTGGAGCTGATTTGTTTAGAGAATTTGGCTTGGCTTCAGCTCAAACCTCCTTTTGCGTGGTTTATGTTGATTTTGGTGATGGACCTCAATACTTTGGAGTTTATACAATTGTAGAAGAAGTGGACGATACTGTATTGGAAAGCCAGTTTTCTGATGATAGCGGAAACCTATACAAACCCGATGGTGATGCGGCTTCTTTTGCACAAGGTACTTTCGATGAAGGAGAAATGGAGGTAAAAACCAATGAAGAGTTAGCTAATTATGCCGATGTACAATCTTTGTATGATATCATTAATAGTTCAGAAAGAACCATAAATCCTGATACTTGGAAAACCAGCCTAGAGTCTATTTTTGATGTAGACACATTCATTAAATGGATGGCTGCCAATACAACTATGCAAAACTGGGATACTTATGGGATCATGACACATAATTATTATCTATATAATAATCCATCTAATCATAAACTCACATGGATTCCTTGGGATAATAATGAAGCCTTACAAGAAGGAAAACAGGGTGGAGCATTGAGTCTGTCATTAAATGAAGTTAATGATAACTGGCCCCTTCTCAGATATATTAAAGATATTGAGGAATATGATGCCTTATATAATCTATATTTACAACAATTTATTGATGAGGTGTTTATCCCTAGCAAGATGGTTAGCACTTATGAGAATTATTATGAAATGTTACATGATTATGCATATGCAGAAGAAGAGGGTTATACCTTCCTCCGTTATGCTTCTGAGTTTGATGAGGCATTATATGAGCTTCAATCACATGTGCAAACTAGAAATAATAATGTGGAAAGCTACTTATCAAAATAAGATAGTTTATAAGGCTATTAAACTTAACGCCAAATAACAAATTATAATATTAAATTTGCATGAAGAAATAACAAGTTTATTAGAGCTTGGCTTCTTTGTGCAAATATTGAAAAACAAATATATATGTTGAAATTCATCCAAAATACAATATTGAATGTCTCAAAAACAGCAGAAAATATTGTCGATACTCCAACTTGGGAAGACAGCTTTCGGTTTTTAGATATTAAATTAATCAATGTTCCTGATTTTACAGAATTAGTGGTTCGATTTGCTCTCAACTCCATTATGATTCTTTTGGTCATACATTATATGTATGCCAGAACAAGCAAGCGAAAAGACTTTTACTTTAGTTATATTGCCATTGGAGGAACCGTTTTCCTTTTGAGTTTTTTGCTTAATAATGTAAAGCTAGAATTAGGGTTTGCACTTGGTTTGTTTGCTATCTTTGGGATTATTCGTTATCGAACCGATGCTATTCCTATCAAGGAAATGACCTATTTATTTGTGGTGATAGGCATATCGGTAATGAATGCTTTGGCTAGTAAAAAAGTGAGCTATTCCGAATTGTTATTTACTAATGCAGCTATTGTAGCAGGACTTTGGTTCCTTGAAAAAAGGCTCTTATTAAAAGAAGAAAAATCTCTTCGTATTATTTACGAAAAGATTGAGAATATTCATAAAATGAAAGAAGAAGAGTTGAGAGAAGACCTTCAAAATAGAACTGGAATTACTATCATCCGATATGAAATCACCAAAATAGACTTCCTTAGAGATGTAGCTGATATTGAGATATTCTATAGCCCAAAAGAAAATGCTACTCTGATTCAGAATAATGAGTAATTCAGAATTACTTACTTAAAGAGGAAAGAAAAAGCCATTAAAATCATTTTATTGGCTTTTTTGTTGATATGAGAATGGCCATAACAATCAATTTATACAATTGTATAAAGAAATTAGTTATAAAGGCATTTCATTATTGCAATGGTTATTACCGATAGGAAATCATACGTTTTTTTTAAGATTAAATTTAATCCTAACTTCATTTTATCATTGGTATTAGTTCTTCATTCTAAAGAAAAACATTCTTATATTAAACTCAACAGTCACTTTGTCACAAAATCAGTCATAGCTTCTTAATTTTTTGGCTAAATTTGCAGACAAAGCTGTGCTAAATTTATTTATTTGCTAATGGCACAGTTTTAGACTGAACACATTTAAAATTGAATACACAAATAAATAATACTATAATGAGCGAGGCTATAGAGAAAGTAAAAACCCTGATCATTGGTTCAGGTCCTGCTGGTTACACAGCTGGTATTTACGCTGGTCGTGCAGCACTTAATCCTGTGATGTATCAAGGAATGCAGCCAGGTGGTCAGCTAACTATTACTACAGAAGTAGAGAATTTTCCAGGTTATCCAGAAGGAACTGATGGTCCTGCTATGATGGAAGACTTGAAGAAACAAGCTGAAAGATATGGAACTCAAGTAAGATGGGGCGAAATTGTAGAAGCTGACTTCTCAAAAAGACCATTTATCTGTAAAGCCGATGATGGTAATATGATTGAAGCTGAGACCGTAATTATTGCTACAGGTGCTTCTGCTATGTGGTTAGGACTACCTTCTGAAGAAGAGTATAATGGTGGTGGAGTATCTGCTTGTGCTACTTGTGATGGTTTCTTCTATAAAGGAAAAGATGTTGCTGTTGTAGGTGGTGGTGATACTGCTGCTGAGGAGGCTTCCTACTTAGCTAATATCTGTAATAAGGTATACATGATTGTGAGAAGAGACGAGTTAAGAGCCTCTAAAGCTATGCAAGAAAGAGTGAAGAAAAATCCAAAAATAGAAATCCTTTGGAATCATAATACCAAAGAAATTCTTGGAACTTCTCAAGGTTTTGCAAAAACAGTAACTGGGGCATTATTATTAAATAATAAGACCAACGAAGAAACAACAATCAATATCGATGGTTTCTTTGTAGCTATTGGTCACACGCCAAACTCTAAAATATTCAAAGGACAAATTGATATGGACGAAACTGGATATATCAATACTATTCCAGGAAGTACAGCAACAAATATTCCTGGTGTTTTTGCAGCAGGTGATGTACAAGATAAAACTTATCGTCAAGCGATTACTGCAGCCGGAACAGGTTGTATGGCTGCTATTGAAGCGGAACGCTTTATTGGCGAGAATGAGTAAATAGTGACTTCAAGAAAACTCCGATAACTTCGTTATAATCTTTTTGAAAACAGTCATTTACACATGTAAACTCCTTGTTTTTCATAAAGACCAAGCCTCGTTCTCGGAGATTTCTTATCAGTCACGTGAGATTGGATAGGTTCTTTGCTAATACAAAGTGGAATTTAACCTAGAAATAACAAAATCCGTTTAGCCTTAGGCTAAACGGATTTTGTTTTAACACTAACTCTTTGTTGACCTACTCTACCACCAATTTAGCACTCCCCACCATATGGTTTTCGCTTCTTACAATAATGACATATATACCTGCCGACCATTGGCTAATATTTAAGGCCTCCTCCTTTATACCATTGGCTAATTTCTTTTGATAAACCTCCTCGC
>NZ_JABKBZ010000115.1:0-9156 GCF_013166635.1 Lentimicrobium sp. S6
AATAGTCGAGCATGCCTTCTGGAAAAAACAAACTCATAATAGCCAAATCATTTTGCATAATTGATGTGATTCTTTTTTTCAAAAGTATAACATTTTAGCTCATCCCCCCAGGTTTTGTTCTTGACCCGGAACTTGCAGTATAGTCGAGATTGATTTCCATTCTTCACTAACATCAAGACACAAAAAAAGCATCAAACTAATTAAAGTAAGATGCTTTTTGAGTGTGGGGGGAGGAGGATTCGAACCTCCGAAGGCTTAGCCAACAGATTTACAGTCTGCCCCATTTGACCGCTCTGGAATCCCCCCAACATTATTCTTAATCTTTAAAAGAACGAGCCGATGAACGGACTTGAACCGCCGACCGGCTGATTACAAATCAGCTGCTCTACCAACTGAGCTACATCGGCACTCATTTTGCTTATAAAGCGGCTGCAAAAATAAAGAAGATTTTTAATTCTACAAGTGATTTTTACAATATCCTTAGATAAATTTTTAGCCCAATTTCTATCTCGTTATTAATCAATATTTAGGGAGGAAAAATAATTTATATGGACATAAAAAAAGCTTCTAACTAAAATAAGTTAGAAGCTTGTATCTGGAGCGGGAGACCGGGCTCGAACCGGCCACCTAAAGCTTGGAAGGCTTTCGCTCTACCAAATGAGCTACTCCCGCTAAGGTTTGTGGGGGGAGGAGGATTCGAACCTCCGAAGGCTTAGCCAACAGATTTACAGTCTGCCCCATTTGACCGCTCTGGAATCCCCCCAACAATTTATTCTCAATCTTTTAAAAGAACGAGCCGATGAACGGACTCGAACCGCCGACCGGCTGATTACAAATCAGCTGCTCTACCAACTGAGCTACATCGGCGCTCATTTTGCTTTTAAAGCGGGTGCAAAAGTATATAAGATTTTCAAATCTGCAAGCTTTTTTCGAAAAAACGTCAAACTTTTTATTTTTTTTATTTTTCGCTCGGATATTTTGCAAAAAAAACTACTTTTGCACTTCTAAAATAAAAATGAAAATGGCACAACAAAAAAATACTAAAGATCTTACAGAAGAAAGATTTGAAGCAGTAGAAGAAGCTTTGACCAGATCGGAACAAATCATTGAGAAACATCAGAAAACTATTCTTACTGTTATTGGAATCATAGTAGTGATAGTAGTTGCATACTTTGGTTTTGATAAATATTACTTACAACCATTAGAAGAAGATGCTCAAATTGAAATAGCGAGTGCAGAAACGTATTTTGCTCAAGACTCTTTGAATCTTGCATTAAATGGAGATGGTGCTCATTTAGGCTTTCTAGATATTATTTCTGATTACGGAATGACTAAAAGTGCTAATCTATCTCATTATTACGCTGGTGTCTGTTATTTGAAGCTAGGACAGTACGAAGATGCTATTACTTACCTTAAGGGATTTTCTGCTAACGATCAAGTTGTTGCTCCAATGGCAATGGGTGCAATTGGTGATGCATATATGGAGTTAGGCGATACTGATAAGGCTATTAATTATTATTTAGATGCAGCAAATCAAAAAATAAATGAGTTTACCTCTCCTGTATTTCTTCAGAAAGCTGCTTTAGCTTATGAGAGCAAAGGTGATTTTGCTAAAGCTTTGGGCTTGCATGAAAGAATAAAACAAGAATTTTCTAAAACTACTGAAGGTAGACAAGCTGATAAATACATTGCATATTTGAAAGGAAAACAAAATAAATAGTTTATAACTATTCCATAAAAAATACCTGAACTTTTAAGTTCAGGTATTTTTTTTATGTGTTATTTTTGCACTTACAAAATGAATGAGGATGAAAGATAAACTTAGAATAATATTTATGGGAACGCCCGAATTTGCTGTGGCTAGTTTAGATGCATTGGTGCAAGCAGATTGCAATATTGTTGGAGTGGTAACTATTCCCGATAAACTGGCTGGTAGAGGAAAGAAATTACAAATGTCCGAAGTGAAGAGATATGCATTGGAGAATAAATTACCACTTTTGACACCTTTAAAGCTAAAAGATCCTGTATTTTTAGAAGAACTAAGATCCCTGCAAGCCGATTTGCAAATAGTTGTGGCTTTTAGAATGCTGCCAGAAGTGGTATGGGCTATGCCTCCTCAAGGAACATTTAATTTGCATGGTTCCATGTTGCCACAATATAGGGGAGCAGCTCCTATTAATCATGCTATCATTAATGGTGAAACAGAGACAGGAGTCACTACTTTCTTTTTAGATCATGAAATAGATACTGGAAAAGTTATCGAACAAAGATCTTGTGTTATTAATGAATCGGATTCAGCAGGGGATGTGCATGACCGACTAATGGCTTTAGGAGCAACGCTCGTTGTTGATACTGTGAAAATGATAGCAGAGGGTGGTGTGTTAACAAAGGTTCAGGAGGAATTAGGAAAGGAGCAAAATATCAAACATGCTCCTAAAATATTCAAAGAGGATGGTTTGCTTCATTGGAATAAAAATGCTGCGACAATATATAATAAAGTTAGAGGATTAAGTCCTTATCCCACAGCTTGGACTTGGTTGGAAGGATTGGCTGGTGGTAATCGCTTAAGTATGAAAATTTATGCAGTTTCAAAAACTGAAATATTAAGCCAATTTTCGCCTGGTTCTTTGAGTTTGGAAAACGGTAAAAAGTTGTTGGTTCATACAGATGATTTTTGTTTGGAAGTCTCGGAATTGCAGCTTCAGGGTAAAAAGAGAATGAAAGCTGCGGATTTTTTACGAGGGTTTTCTTTTGATGAAAACATGAGGTTTTCGGTGTGATCGACGTGCTGTATGACCTATGTTTATTCACAAAAACACCGTTTTTATTAACAAAAGTGAATAAATATGGCTTTTTTTAGCGAAATACTTCTGTAACACTTGCATTTCTAGTATTTTCAGTTATATTTGCATGAATGAAAATCAAATGTGTTAATTAAAATCTTACGAAATGAACAAAGCAGAATTAATTGAAGCAATGGCTAATGAATCAGGTTTAACAAAAGCTGACGCAAAAAAAGCTCTAGATGCATTTATTAAAGCAACAAGCGACTCTTTAGGAAAAGGTGAAAGAGTAGCATTAGTTGGATTTGGATCTTTCTCTGTATCAATGAGAGAAGCTCGCAAAGGAAGAAACCCTCAAACAGGAGCAGAAATTACAATTGCAGCTAAAAAAGTTATCAAGTTTAAACCAGGTAATGAATTAGCAGAAGGCGTAAAGTAAAAAAATTTACATTTTGCTTGAAGTATAAAAGGCTCTGTGTTCATCACAGAGCTTTTTTATTTATATTTACCAACCAATTTTTATTATTATGATGCAAAAAGAAGAAGAAGGTAATAAAAGCTCTAAGCTCAAGACCATAGTAATTGCTTTGTTTACCATTGAACAGATCATTATTATTTATATTATCGCGACTCGTAAAGGGACTTCAGTTATTGATTGGTTTTCTAATCTTTTCTAGAATCTCTAAAGTCGTTTCGTTTTTAAGTGGGATAATGTTGATAAGGAATCAAAGCGTCTTCCTCAGTATAATAAATGCCTTCTATAGAACTGTCTTCTATATATTTCTTAGGTGATTTAGACTAATCTAAATCTTCTATCCAATAACCATCTTTTGTACAGCCCGCATTTTTTAGTTGAATCCCATCAACAGAATGATGAATGCCCATAAGCTTGAATAGCTTTCCTGACCCATTCATAGATAAATGATTAAATTTATTTGAACTAGCTCTATTTTTAAAGATATCTAGGCCGACTATCGGATAGGCTCCGCTGATGAAAACAAGGTGTAGGATTTCTACTTTATTGTCATTATGTTGAAAAGACTTTGTATTCTATAAATGAGAAATATGAATGCACAGCTTCCTCTTTAATACATTTTTTCCATTCGAGTCATTATCCTAATGATATAGTCATGAGAAGCTTTGTCTGTTATTCCAGTATAGGCCTCTGTTCAGTAATTATGCAGAAAGTAGTGTGCGATTTAAAACAAGTAAATAGAACCTTTCCTATTAAACCTTTGGCTAATTCAATAACATCTTCATATTGAAATTATTCAGGTTGCAGGATTATTATTAGAACATATATCCAAGGCCTATAGTAAAAGTTAGGTTTTGATATTCAATATCCATATTTACATATTCTTCATCCTGTGTAAAAGGATTTAATGTTTTAATATTATCCTTAACTATTTTGCTTCCAATATAGTCACCGTTAAGCTGTAAGAATTTATTACCACCAAATTTATATTTTATTCCCAAGCCAATATCATAAGCAAATCCACCAGCACTGTACTTTTGTCTTACAAAAGCTTCGTCATTACCAAGGTCTTCTTCAGTTTCATAAATGTAATATCTAATTTGTGGTGCAAATAAAACCATATAGCCAGCCATTATTCTGGCATCAATATATAAGTCTTGAATAGGTAATACAAAATAAGCGCCAGCCATAAGGCCTCCGTTTCCCCATCCTTTTGAAGAAGCTAATACACTTAAATTCGCTTCGTCTTTTTGTAATATTTCTGTCATGGCATCAGAATAGGTGCCATTGTCTGTTTTATTGGTTCCTCCAATTATTCTACCTGCAAACCCAGCATAATAGCCCAAACGATAACTGGCTGAAAAATCAAAGGCCAAACCTGTTTTCGCGAATTGACCTTGACTAATAAGTTCATTATTTTCATCGATAATATATTCGTTGCTTGCGAAATCTCCTAAAGGACTACTCATTCCTATGGATAAACCGAGCATTAATTCATTTTTTTGAGAAAAGGATAATAAAGGTAGAATTGCGATTATAAGGATAATTAGTTTTTTCATCTTAAATAGTTTAGAATTTTCAGCAAATATAGGTATTCTGGGGATTATTTAGAACTTGTTTTTACACCCAATACAAATGATGTTCTAAGTCTTCACGGATTTTACCATTATCCTGTAACCACTGTATTGCATTTAGTAATTTGTCGACCTCATCACTTTCCACCGCGAAAATCAATTCATCTAACTGTACCGGTGTGTTTTTAAGAATGGGTTTAATCAGTTCAACTATGTTATCGAATTCTAACTTGCTGAGTTGTGTTTTGTTACGTTCTAGGCAGACATCACAAAATCCACATCGTTTGCTATTGACTTCTCCAAAATAGGATAGAAGTATCTGACTTCTACATTTATGATTGCTATCGACATACTTGGTTATGGCTTTTAGTCTTGATGCTGCTGATTTTTTTCTTAGCTCATAATTTTCAGGAGAGAAATATAGGTCGGTATTCTTTAGTCTTTCCGATATATAAGTGATTTGGGGTTGATTGTTTTCGGGTTCATAATCCAACACTCCGAGTTTCTTCAACATTTTAAAAGAAGACTGTAATTGTTCTTTAGTAATGTTGAAAGTATTCATAATCTGAACTTCATTTATTTTGGTATGAAGTTGAAATAATCCAGAATAGGTACGAAGTAGGAATTTGATGAGGTTGTCATATTTGGGAAAATCTACTTGAAAGCGATATAGGTCGCCACCTTCTAAAAGCATTTTTATTCTAGAGGGTTTGTACATGGCTTCGTTCATCATGATAATCCCAGTTTTTTCAAGAATTTTAATGCTGTTAAAGGCAATCAATGGTGAAATATTGTACTGTCTTGAAAATTGAGCCAAATCAAAATTGAAACTCTGGCCGGCTCCACTTCCAACCGCTAATTGTAAATAGTTTCCAAGAGCTTGATATATTTTTTTGATGGTATCAATGGGAGGGAAGCTTGTCTCAAAGTTCCGTTTCAAATTAAGTAAGTCAGCATTTTCCCATAAAATAACAGAAAATGCTTTTTTTCCATCTCTCCCCCCTCTTCCAGCTTCTTGGAAATAGGCTTCGGGATTGTCAGGAATATCAAGATGTGCCACAAATCGTACATTATCTTTGTCAATACCCATTCCAAAAGCATTGGTAGAAACCATGATTCTGATGCGGCCTTCCATCCATTCTTTTTGTCGGTGATCTCTTTGTCTGGAATCGAGGCCAGCATGATAATAAGAAGCGCTTATATTTTCTTTTTGTAAAAACTCAGCAATCTCTTTAGTTTTCTTTCTATTTCTGGCATATACAACTCCCGAACCTTGTTGCTTTTTAGCCATCTTTAATAATACTTCGAGTTTGTTTTCTTCTTTACTTACAAAATAAACTAAGTTTTTGCGTGCGAAACTATTTGAAAAGAAATTGGCATTTTTAAACGCTAGTTTAGCTTGAATATCTTCAGCAACCTTAATGGTTGCCGTTGCTGTCAATGCAATAACAGGCACTTTAGGGAAATAATGCCTGATTTCACTGATTCTTAAATAGGGAGGACGGAAATCATAACCCCATTGACTAACGCAATGTGCTTCATCAACAGCAATTAAATTAACTCTTAACTGATTTAATGTTTCTAAGAATTTATTAGAAATCAATCTTTCAGGAGAAAGATAAAGAAATTTCGCATCACCATGAGTACATCTATTAATAGCAAGTTCGTGTTCTCTTATATTTAGTCCAGAATAAAGAGCTACGGCAGGAATCCCTCTTTTCTTTAGGTTCTCAACCTGATCTTTCATTAAAGCAATCAAAGGTGTCACCACGATAGTAATTCCTTCCATCAATAAACCAGGGATTTGATAGCAAATACTCTTTCCTCCTCCTGTTGGAAGTAGGGCGAGGGTGTCATGACCATCTAGCACAGATTGGATTATTTCCTCCTGTTTGGGTCTGAAATTGGCATGCCCCCAATATTTAATTAGTATTTGTCTACTTGCTTGCATGAATTAAAGGTACTAATTTTGCGTTAAATAGCGAAATGAACAATTGAATGGGAATTTTTTTGTTCATTGCGCTTTATTTTGAAAACCAAAAATACTAAAAATAAAATTTGAAACCGATATTAAATATTGCACTATTGGCTCACGTAGATGCAGGTAAAACTAGTTTAACCGAGCAGTTACTATTTCATACAGGTGTTTTGAAATCTGTCGGACAAGTGGATAAAGGAACTTCCGTTTCCGATTTTCTGAATGTGGAGAAAGAGCGTGGAATAAGTGTGATGGCTTCACATATGAGTTTGGAATATAAGAAGCATCAGATTAATATAATAGATACCCCTGGTCATGCGGATTTTATCTCGGAAGTAGAAAAGAGTTTATTGGCCGTGGATATGGTGGTTTTAGTAATCTCGGCTTACGAAGGTGTGCAGGCTCAAACCCGAATCATCTGGAAATTACTTAAGAAGCTGGGCTTGCCTGTTTTTTTTGTGGTGAATAAAATGGATAAAGAGGATTTTTATCACGAAGACCTCCTCAAAGAAATCCAGGAAGAACTATCTTCTTCTGCGGTCGCTGTTCAGAAAGTTGAAGCAAAGGATGATATTATAGTTTTAAAGAATTCATCTAATGAAGATTTAATTGAAATAATAGCGGAGAACAATGATGCAATTTTGGAATTGTTTGTATCGGGAGAGAATATTGATGAAGGATTGTTACAGAAGGCTTATTTTGAACAGATAGAGAAAGCACTTATTTTTCCTGTATTATTTGCATCTGCCAAAGTAGGACTTGGCATAAAATTACTATTGGAGCATTTAGTTGAATTTAATAAGTCGAGAAATAATAAGAGTTCAGAAGAATTAGAAGCTATTATTTTCAAAATCTCTCAAGACTCGCAACTGGGGACGCTAGCGCATGTTCGATTGTTTTCTGGAAAAATGGCCAAAAAACAATTAGTTTATAATCAGAGATTAGCAGAGGAGCAAAAAGTAAATCAGCTTAAAAGTGTGTTTAGTCAAAAACTAAAAGATATAGAGGAGGCTAGGGCAGGCGATATTATTGCAATAGCTGGATTTTCTAATGTTCAAATTGGCGATGTTCTTGGAAAGAATAAGTCCACAAGAAGTTTGGGTTTTAATACGGTTCCCATTCTTAGGACTCAGGTAAAAGCAATTGAGAAGCAAGATTATTTTAACCTTTCAGAAGCTTTGACACAATTGAATCTAGAAGATCCCTTATTAGATTTTCAATGGTTTAGAGAGGAAGAGGAATTCCATTTGAAAATTAATGGTGCCATTCAGATAGAGATTTTAGAGCAGCTTATGCAGGATCGATTTCAACTAAATGTGGAGTTTGATACGCCATCTGTTATTTATAAAGAAACGATTGCGTCAGAAGCTTATGGTTATGATGCTTATACCATGCCAAAACCCTGTTGGGCAGTGGTGAAATTTCAATTAGTACCAGGGGAGCTAGGAAGTGGAGTTCAATATAAATCCATAGTTGGTGTGAATGATGTTTTATTGAAATATCAAAAAGAAGTAGAGCGAACCATAACTAGACCTCTTGAACAGGGAATGAAAGGCTGGGAAGTTACTGACTTAAAAATCACGCTGGAAGAAGGAGCACATCATAATATTCATAGTAAAGCAGGTGATTTTGTGATTGTTACTCCTATGGCTATAATGGATGGCTTGAAAAATGCAGGCTCGGTATTATTAGAACCTATGATGAAGTTTAGTATAGAGGCTCCAGAGGAAAGTTTGGGTGGTATTACCTCCGATATTATGTTGATGAGAGGTAGTTTTGAGCAGCCCAGGATCGAAAATAATCAAATGAAATTAGAAGGGATTTTTCCAGCAGCAACTTCAATGGATTATCCAATTAAATTGGCTGCCAAAACAGGTGGACGTGGAAGCTTGTCCATGGTTTTTGATCATTATGAAAAAGTGGAGGATGACTTAGGAGTGATTAGAGAATTCAAAGGCATTAATCCTTTAGATAGATCTAAGTATATTTTAAAGGCTCGTAAGGCCATTCAGTAGCCAGGGCGGACGCACCCTTTTTTAACAAATAAAATAATATATAAAAATACTATATACGTATATACTAAAGAATAAATCACTATATTGTATTGATAATCAATACGATATAAAGAATGAAAACGACAAACAATCTAATAAGTATTTTTGGTACTATAGACGATCCTAGGAGCCATATAAACCAACTTCACAATATATCCGATATCCTTCTTGTGGGAATAATTTCGGTCATTTGTGGCGCAGTAACATGGAAACAAATGAGAGAGTTTGCTCAATCAAAAGAAGTATTTTTAAGAACATTTCTTCAGTTACCAAACGGGATACCTTCTGAAGA
>NZ_JABKBZ010000116.1:0-9125 GCF_013166635.1 Lentimicrobium sp. S6
GTGCTTGAAGATAAAAACACCTTTGTATTAAAAAGAGTAAAAAACAAAGAAGTCAGAAAGAAATAGTCTTGTAATCATATGTATATCTGTAACTTAAAAAAATAGACAGCTTAAGTTAACGCTAATGCCCTATACCGCACCCGAAGGCGGCTATGAATTATCATTACTAGATGGCACTTCAGCAGATTTTATCAATGTTTCTGTTAAAAATGGAAATAGATTGCCTGCTTATCACCGATTAGATTTGTCGGCAAATTACAATTTTACTTTTGGCAAAAACTCTCCCGCAAGTATTGGTTTCTCTATATTTAACGCCTATAACCGATCCAATGTTTGGTATAATGAATATGAAATTATCGAAAACGAAGTGATAGAAACTCCGGTTTACTATTTAAACTTTACGCCTAATATTAATCTAACCTTTAAATTGAAATAATGAAATCTGTAAATTTTAGATATATCGCGCTTTTTAGCCTCCTCATTTTTCTCTATTCCTGTGAGAAGGTCAACTTACAAACCGCAGACCCAAATGTGGCTGTGGTAGAATCTTATATCAACCCTGGAAATGAAATACAGGTAAAAATCAAAAAGCAAATTGTGTTTGATGGAGACGATGCTGGAGGAGGTTTTATAGAAAATTTAGAGGTCAAAATTCAACATGAAGGTTCCTGGGAAAATTTGGTTTACAAGTACGATAGTATATACGTATTAGAAAGCATTGTGGTTGGAGCTGGCAATGTTTACGAGATCGAATTTGAGTATAACGAGAAGGTCATCACCTCAGAAACCATTATCCCCAATCGCCCAGAGAATTTTCAAACTTCATCCAGCACTATATATATCACACAAATGGGCCCCGGTTCTGAGCCTAGTGAACCAGAGGAGCTCACTTGGACAAATCCAGATTTGGACTATCATATGGTGGTAGTGGAATCCATAGATGAAGATGCTGAACTCATCTTCGATTCTGATGACGATCATCCTCCAAGGTCTTTTAGAAATGCGCCAGTACAAGGCGACGAGCAGGAATTGAGCCCAAGAAGTTTTACCTATTATGGCAGACATAGAGTCATTCTTTATCGCTTAAATCCTGAATATGCAGCACTATATGAAGATTTAGGTAGTAGTTCTTTGGATTTGGTGGCTCCTCCCAGTAATATTGAAAATGGACTTGGAATTTTTACAGGAATTAATGCCGATACTCTTTATGTGAATGTGATAGCAGCATCAAAATAATATGGTAAAAAACAAAGGTAAATATTATATCACTCTAGGACATATTGTATTTTGGGTACTGGTATTTCTTTTCAACTGGGGAATATTTAAAAGCTCCGATATCCCCATAGATTATGGAAGGATGATATTCAATCTTTTCTTTAGTTTATTGCTGTTCTATGGGACCTATTTTGTGTTAATGCCATTTTTATTGAAAAAGAAAATTTGGCTATTTTTAGCTTTAACGTTTTTATTATTAGGTGGATCCATCCTTGTAAAAGGTTGTTTTTTGAGAGAGGTCTTTGAAAGACCGAAGCGAGAAATTATTATGGAAGGTAGAGACCATCCGAATAAAAAGTCCGATGCTTTTCTCAATGAGAAGCAGAAGCGACCTCCCTTTGGATTATGGAGACAATTGGGATTTGCAGGTATGGGTTTACTATTCTTTTACTTCTTTAGTATTTCTGTCCGATTTGTAGAAAAATGGTTGGAAGATGAAAAGCAAAAATCACAACTAGAACAGGATAAAGTAAAAACAGAATTGGCCTTTTTAAAACAGCAGATTAATCCGCATTTTCTATTCAATTCCCTCAACTCTATCTACTCCTTATCCATTAGTAAATCAGAAAAAACTACTCCTTCTATACTAAAGCTTTCTTCTATCTTACGATATATGCTTTACGAAACGGAACCCTCCCGCTCTAGTTTACAGAATGAGCTTGCTGTAGTTCAGGATTATATTGAATTGCAAAGATTAAGACTCACAGATAAGGTTGAGGTTTTAGTAAATGTAGTTGGGGAGTTTGACGATTATAAGTTTGAGCCCTTCATCATTTTGCCCATCATTGAAAATGCCTTTAAATATGGTGTGGATAATCTGAACAACTCATTTATTAGTATTGATATTTTAGTGGAAAATCAACAACTCGATTTAAAAGTGGTGAATAAAGTGGTTCAAAGACCAGCTATGCTGCGCAAGGAATCGGGTATAGGCTTAAATAATATCAAGAGGCGCTTAGAAATTCTATATCCAAAGCACCACCAATTTTCCTCGGACGAGAATAATGAAGTATTCAGTGTGAATATGCAAATCAAACTTAAAACCCTATGAACTGCTTAGCCATCGACGACGAGCCATTAGCATTGAACGTGATCAAAGACTTTTGTTCCAAATTAGAATTTCTAAACTTAGTGGATACCTGCACCAATGCCATTGAAGCACTTAAGGTTTTAGAAAATCACGATATCGATTTGATATTCTTAGACATACAAATGCCCAATATCAGTGGTTTAGAGTTTGCCAAAACCATGAGCAATCCTCCCATGATTATTTTCACAACGGCTTTTTCGGAACATGCTTTAGAGGCTTATGAACTAAATGCGATAGATTATTTGGTGAAACCTATTCCTTTCGATCGTTTCTTAAAAGCTGTGAATAAAGCAAAATCTCTATATAAACTACAGCATACAAATCAGAATGCTAGCATTCCCGAATTTATGATGGTAAAAGCGGATTGTGCGACCATTAAAATCCGATTTAAAGACATCCTCTATGTGGAAGGATTAAAGGATTATGTGAAAATATTCATTAAAGACCAAATGATTCTCACCAAAACCACCATGAAAAATATTGATAAGAAATTACCTCATGAGTATTTTATCAGAATTCATAAATCCTATATTGTCAACTTGTTAAATATTGAAAAGATAGAGCATAATCACATCGTATATGGCAGAGCAAAGCTTCCTATCGGAAACAGCTATCGGATGGCCTTTTTTGATATGATTGACCAGTATAAGCTGTAGTTAGAAGAAGAAAAAAGTCCTTCGGCTATTTGTTCAAAGTTCAGTTGTTTAAGGTTCAATGTTTAAAAGGAGAATACTTAAAATCCAGCCTCCCTCTAGGGTTGGGGCAAGCTGGGTTTCAAGTTCTGAATATAAAGTTCAACGTTGGCTATCGAATAATCTTTTCACTGCAATTTCTTTTGCGTTCTTTGCGATTCTCCTTTGCATTTTCTTTGCGTGGAATTTCGAAATTGGAGTATGAAAGACGAAGTTTGAAGTCAAAATATCACTTCGTCCTCACTTCCAAAATCTTATCATACTCTTCATCAACAGGTTCCCATAGTTCTATTCTATTGCCTTCTAGATCTACAATATGAACAAACTTTCCGTACTCGAAAGAATCTATCTTGTCTACTATCTCTACCCCTTCTTTCCGCAGCTCGTCAACTAAAGCTTCTAAATTTTCAACTCTATAATTGATCATATAATCCTGATCGGCTTTCCCAAAATAATCACTGTCTTTTTTAAAGGGACTCCAAGCAGTATAGCCTTTCTTATTGGCATCCTCCGCATGACGCCATTCAAAGCTAGTTCCATAAGCATCAGTTTCTAAACCCAAATGCTTTTGATACCAATTCTTCATTTTATCAGGGCTTTGACATTTAAAGAAAATCCCGCCTATTCCTGTTACTCGTTTCATATGATGATGTTTTTGTTTTGGTAATGATAATAAATTATTTTGAATCCAATAAACTTAACTAAATCTGTCGTCAGATTTTTCGCTGGCAATATTTCTAGTTTTACCTTGATACCAACCTACTTTATCCACCTCATGTAGATCAAAATCATGAATATAGGGTTTAATATCAAGAAGAGGAGTCCCATCTAAAACATCAATATTTTCAATTTCTAATATATTCCCCTTCACACTTAAGAGCTTAACCACAGATAAGCCAATAGAGTTGGGCCTTTTAGGCGCTCGAGTAGAAAAAATGCCATGCTCCTTGTCATCCAGAAATGGCTTGGTTAATAAGGAATAATCCTTGGATTTATGGAAATCGTAAATTAGATATATATGTGAAAACCCATCTAAATCTTGAAGACCTTTCATAAACTCTTTGTCTACAGTTATCATTCCTTTGATACCTTGAGCCGCACTCGCTTGAATAGGCATTCCCTCTTTAGTTTGATGAGGGGTATTGATGACCCCTATGCTTTTATAGTTTATTTCCATTGGACAATTTCTTGCTAATGATTTTTATGCTTGCTATTCATAAACTTTCCGATAGTTAAAAAGAGAAAAAAGAGAGACCAAGGCCCATACACCTTCTAAAATAATAAAAGGCCAATAATCCATCAAAACAGAAGCCAGACATGCCATGGCGGCACCCACCAAATTGAGTAAGATAAAAGCTATGTTTTCTTTCTTCAACTTTCCCATGACGTTGAGAATATAGGCTAAGAGTATTTGAAAAACTCCGATAAAACCTATCCAATCTATATGATTCATTTGTTTTGCTTTTGTATTTAGTTGGTAAAAGTAGAATTAATTGATATGCAAAAGAGAGAAAATCATTCACCATTTAAAAACACATCATTTTTCCATTAATATATATGGCCTTTTCGGAAATTGAGAACCATTTGCAATTACAATCAACTATACGATAAAAACCAAAAAAGTCAAGCTCCCACCTTTGAAGTAGAAGCTTGACGCAATTTATAAAACAAAAAACTCAATCATTAATCAATCGTATTATTACTTTTTAATTAGTTTTAGGCTTTGTATCCCTGTTGAAGTAACAATTTTAGATACATAAACACCTTTAGGAAGAAGAGAAGCATCCATTTGAACACTTGTCATATTAGGTCTCATTGATAATACTTGTTTTCCAGCAAGCGTATATACTGAAATACTTTCAATATTCTCATCGCTATTAATATTCCATAAATCTCTTGTTGGATTTGGGAATACTGAAAGCTGATTTGTTTCAATATCGACTACCGAAGTTGGAAGTTTAAAGAAGTATACATTATCAATAAATATAGTACTTGAGCCACTTGGTTCACTAGAAATAATATACTGATTTAGATCTGTTTGATTCATCCCTTCAAAGTCCATTAAAGGAATATCAAGACTCACCCATTCATTTAATTCTAGTTCAAAATCCAATTCAAATTCTGTATCATTTCCACCACCAAAACCATCTCCACCGAAATCTACTAATTTGATGCTGAATAATGTGCTATTTGAAGTCCAAACATCCAAATGAAGATATTCCATTTCAGCAGCTGTTAGATCAATAGGAGAACTGACCGTTTCTATACCCGCAAAGTCTAAATCAGAATACTTCTTTGTAGGGTTAGATTCAATCAATACTTCTTCTAGAGAAGCTGATGACCAATCTGTTAACCATGTATCCACAATCACATCAGTATAAACATCGCTAAACATAGATATCACATCTTCTGAATTTGCTGTTGGGTCTGGTGCTG
Source organism: Lentimicrobium sp. S6 (assembly GCF_013166635.1). NCBI lineage: Bacteria > Pseudomonadati > Bacteroidota > Bacteroidia > Bacteroidales > Lentimicrobiaceae > Lentimicrobium > Lentimicrobium sp. S6. Next base: position 5,494 of record NZ_JABKBZ010000116.1, read on the forward strand.
CAACTGTTGGTTGAGCTTCAGCAAAAACAAAATTCACATAATAAGTAAGACTTGTTGTTGCATCTTCAGCTGTTACCACTACATCTGTCACACCTGGTATTCCACTTGCATCGTTAACAATATAAGTAGCATTTGTATTGGTAGTTATAGCTGTTACTGTTGGTATAATTGTAGTCCCATTTGGTAAAACAATCTCATAACTCAACACATCCGAAGCGAATCCTTCTACAGTTGTTCCATCCACTTGTAAGTCACTTAAGGTAGCATCTGTGTTTTCTGAAACTTCCCAGAAATACCAGTTGTCGAAATAAATAGTAGAACCTGTGCCGCCATCAAATTTAAACTGATAGATATCTGTCAAGCTTAATCCTGCTGACGTAAAATGTGATAATGGAATGTCAACACTCACCCATTCTTCTTGTGTTACTGTTAGCGGATAAGAAACTTCACCTGTAGTCTGACTTATTAGGAAGAAATTGATCGCCGTTGCATCTGCAGTCCAAAAATCCAAATGGAAATAATCATGCGCTGTAAAGTCTTGAGGACTTCCATCGGCACTTCCTAAATTGGTTCCTTGATAGTTGAAATTAGAATAAACCAAAGTATTATTTCCTCCTACTTGCTCATCTACTACCACTTGTGTAGACTGACCCCATGCTGGATTAAAATTAGTGGCTTCTAAATTAGTATAGCTATCACTATAGATAGAGAATACATTATCATCAGTTTCATCATGAGTTGGTACCGGAGCACCTATTGTTGGAACTGCATTAGCCAAAGTAAAGTTGACACTATAAGTCAAGCTTGTTACATCGTCATCTGCTGTAACTACGATATCCGTTACTCCTGGAAGAACACTTGCAGCATTTATAACAAATCCTGCATTAGGATCAGTTGTGGTTGCAGTTACTGTTGGTATGATAGTAGTTCCATAAGGAAGTTCCATATCGTAGCTCATCATATTTGCTGAGAAACCAGTTACGGTAGTTCCATCCACTTGTAAATCACTTAAAGTAGCATCAGAACCCGATGCAGTTGGTGTTTTCCAGAAATAAATATTATCTAAATAAATAGTAGATGGGGATACTCCTGCTTGTCCATCAAACTTCAATTGGTGAATATCTGCCATAGATACACCAGTGAAATCGCCTACAGGAATATCATAGCTGTTCCATGTTCCTTGAGTAAGAGGAGTCAATTCATAAAGAAATTCTCCTGTACTGGCACTAATAGGTGTTAACTTCACCACTGTGGCATCTGCTGTCCAAATATCAACATGTAAAAACTCCATGATAGACATATCCTGATTACCGGCCAATTGTGTACCTTGATAATTGAAGGTGGCATATTTCATCATCTCATTGCCTTCAATATCTTCAGTACTTACAACAGTAGATTGTCCCCAGCCAGGATTAAAATCTGTTCCGGCTAAGTCGGTATAAGAATCACTATAAATGGAAATTACATCTACGGCTTCCTCTGTTGGCAGCTCTGCTGCTACTGTCGGTGATGTTTGGGTAGGGAAAACAAAATTAACAGAATAGCTTAAGCTTGTAATACCATCTTCTGCTGTTACTACAACTTCTGTTGTTCCTGGTAATGCTGTAGCTGCATTGATCACTTCACTAGCATTTTCATTGGTGGTTGTAGCTGTTACTGTTGGTACGACAGTTGTTCCATCGGCTAATTCAACATTGTAACTGAATACATCTGAAGCAAATCCTTCTATTGTAGTTCCATCCACTTGTAAGTCACTTAAGGTAGCATCTGTATTTGCAGAAACTTCCCAGAAATACCAATTATCTAAATAAATAGTAGAACCTGTGCCGCCATCTAATTTAAACTGGTAAACATCTTCTAAACTTAATCCAGCTGATGTAAAATGTGATAATGGAATATTAACACTCACCCATTCTTCTTGTGTTACTGTTAGCGGATAAGAAACTTCACCTGTAGTCTGACTAATTAGGAAGAAATTGATCGCCGTTGCATCTGCAGTCCAAAAATCCAAATGGAAATAATCATGCGCTGTAAAGTCTTGAGGACTTCCATCGGCGCTTCCCAAATTAGTTCCTTGATAGTTGAAATTAGAATATACCAAAGTATTATTTCCTCCTACTTGTTCATCGACCACTACTTGTGTGGACTGACCCCATGAAGGGTTGAAATTAGTGGCGGCTAAGTTGGTATAACTATCACTATAAATAGAGAATACATTATCATCAGTTTCATCATGAGTTGGTATGGGTGCTCCTACTGTTGGAACTGCATTAACCAATGTAAAGTTGACATTATAAGTCAAACTTGTTATATCATCATCTGCTGTAACTACAACTTCTGTAATTCCCGGAAGAGCACCTGCAGCATTTATAACAAATTCTGCATTAGGATCTGTTGTGGTAGCAGTTACTGTTGGAATGATAGTCGTTCCATAAGGAAGTTCCATATTGTAGCTCATCATATTTGCTGAGAAACCTGTAACAGTAGTTCCATCCACTTGTAAATCACTTAAAGTAGCATCAGAACCTGCTGCTGTTGGTGTTTTCCAGAAATAAATATTATCCAAATAAATGGTGGATGGTGATACTCCTGCTTGTCCATCAAATTTCAATTGATGAATATCAGCCATAGATACACCTGTGAAATCGCCTACAGGAATATCATAGCTGTTCCATGTTCCTTGAGTAAGAGGAGTCAATTCATAAAGAAATTCTCCTGTACTGGCACTAATAGGTGTTAACTTCACCACTGTGGCATCTGCTGTCCAAATATCAACATGTAAAAACTCCATGATAGACATATCCTGATTACCGGCCAATTGTGTGCCTTGATAATTGAAGGTGGCATATTTCATCATCTCATTGCCTCCAATATCTTCTGTACTTACAACAGTAGATTGTCCCCAACCTGGATTAAAATCAGTTCCGGCTAAGTCGGTATAGGAATCACTATAAATGGAAATTACATCTACGTCCTCTTCTGTTGGTAGCTCTGCAGCTACTGTTGGTGATGTTTGGGTAGGGAAATCAAAATTAACAGAGTAGCTTAAACTTGTAATGCCATCTTCTGCTGTTACTACCACTTCTGTTGTTCCTGGTAATGCTGTAGCAGCATTGATCACTTCACTAGCATTTTCATTGGTCGTTGTAGCTGTTACTGTTGGTACGACAGTTGTTCCATCGGCTAATTCAACATTGTAACTGAATACATCTGAAGCAAATCCTTCTATTGTAATTCCATCCACTTGTAAGTCACTTAAGCTGGCATCTGTATTTGCAGATACTTCCCAGAAATACCAATTGTCTAGATAAATAGTAGAGCCTGTTCCTCCATCAAATTTAAACTGGTAGATATCTGATAAGCTCAGACCTGCATCCGTAAAATGACTCAATGGAATATCAACACTCACCCATTCTTCTTGTGTTACTGTTAGCGGATAAGAAACTTCACCTGTAGTCTGACTAATTAAGAAGAAATTGATCGCCGTTGCATCTGCAGTCCAAATATCCAAATGGAAATAATCATGCGCTGTAAAGTCTTGAGGACTTCCATCGGCACTTCCTAAATTGGTTCCTTGATAGTTGAAATTAGAATAAACCAAAGTATTATTTCCTCCTACTTGCTCATCTACT
>NZ_JABKBZ010000117.1:0-8806 GCF_013166635.1 Lentimicrobium sp. S6
TCTTCTGTTTTTGAGATATCTTCGTAATGTAGCATGTTTTGTACTTTTTGTGTGGTAACCTAAAGATACAATAAAACCAAGGGATTCCCAAGGTTTCATGCTGCATTTTTTCTCTAAAATGCTCAGTATATAACGGTGCGAAACTTCAGAATTTAATATATATGTTGATAATTATGGGTCTCGGATTAGGCCTATTTCTTGTTTATTTGCTATTTAACAAGAGTAAAACTATTTATGCTAATCGCTTTCTTGCACTAATTCTAGTATTCACAATTTTTCAATTATTAAATTTTCTGATTTTTGCAAATGGTTTAAATATTGATATTCCAAGAATAGCTCTATTCTTTTCAACATCAACACTTTTGTTAGGACCACTTCATTTTTTATATACCTTCTTCCTATCAAATCAAAAGCTGGAATTCAAACCAAAATATATCCTACTTTGTTTATTATTTGCTTTAGCAAATCTTTTTTTTATTCCTCTTTATTTAAAACCCTCTACGGAGGTTTATAATTACTTTTATGAGAATCAAGCTTTTTTTAATGCGATGAACTATATTTCTTCAATTCAGAGTATTGTTTTTATGATTCTTTCTTTAAAAGTATTAAAAAAATCTCTCAAAAGGGTTAAAAATTCGTACTCTGTAATTGATAAAATTAATCTTAATTGGCTTAAGATATTAACCTATTTGATTTTACTTTTCATATCAATTCTATTGGTCAATCTCTTTTTAGATTCAATAATTGATTTACCAGAATATTTTAACCCAGGTCCTATTGCAGCTTTATTGTTAACTCTGATGATATATATTACCGGATTTCTTGGTTTGCGACAGCCAGAAATTATCCTAATTGCTACCCCAGATACAATAAAAAAATATAAGACTTCCGGACTAAGTGCAACGCAAGCTGAAATTATCAGATCAAAATTGTTGCAAGTTATTGAGACTGAAAAACCTTTTCTGGACAAAGATCTTACAATTTTAAAGCTTGCTTCGATGCTAAATACTTCAACAGCATATTTATCACAGGTGATAAATGAAAAAATGAATAAAAATTTTTATGATTTAATTAACTATTACCGAATAAAAGAAGCAAAAAAAAGAATGGCAGATCCTAAATATAGTCATTATACGCTGTTAGGAATTGCATTTGATGTTGGGTTTAACTCTAAATCTACTTTCAATTCTATTTTCAAGAAATACACTAATCAAACTCCTTCCCAATATTCAAAAAGTCTGACTAAAAAATAGGTGCGAATCTATTATTTCGGACGATTGAATCGATTATCCTACCTTCCTTTGCCAATAAAAATTTAAAATCAGATTTATGAAATCAATTACTTGGAATAAACGATGGAACTCGTTTATAATAGGAATCTTTATTCTAGTTTCGCTTACTAATTGTAGGGTTGTATATTACAAAGGTATCCCTCCCAAACCGAATAAAGAAGAATGGATTGAAGATGTTTCCTTTTTGGCCGATAAAATGAATAAGATTTATCCAGAGTTATATAAAAAAGTTACTGAAGCTGAATTTAATAAAGTGGTAGAAGAAATAAAATCGGCAATTCCTTCCATGTCTGATGATGAAATAATAATGGAATTATTTAGGTTGATAACAATTCTAAATGATGCTCACTCCATCCCTGCATTTTTTATTCCTTGTTTTGATCTTCACTCTTTCCCATTTGATATTTATTGTTTCACTGATGGATGGCATGTAGTAAATACTAAAAAGTCTTTGAGAAATATTGATGGAGCAAAACTTCTTAAAATTGGAAATATGCATGTTGATGATGTGTTTAAACTTTCAAAATCACATTTATCGGCAGAAAATATCACAGCTCAATTAGATAGAGGTAAATTTATTATGCTCACGTCAGAATGGCTGATGAGCATGGGAATAATTGAAAATAGTAAGGAAGCAGAATTTACTTTTGAGTTAAAAAATGGTGAAGTAAAAACATTGAGCATACCTTCTACTAAATCGTTTCCTAAAATAGTTAAATCTACTATCAAGCGAATAGACAATGATTTACCTCCAGTTTATTCAAATGGAAGAAAAGACAACTATCATTTCAAGATGTTAACCGATAGTAAAACTTTATATGTGCAATTAAATGCATTTAAAAATCAGAAAGGTCATGAAACTATGAATGAGTTTTCTCGTAATCTTCAAAATTTTGCGGTTGAAAATGAATTTGATAGGATTGTGATAGATTTAAGGAACAATCAGGGAGGAAGCGACCAACTTTACGAAAAACTGCTCTCTGTAATAAGAGATAACGAAAACATAAATAAAGAGGGTAAATTATTTGTACTTATTGGAAGGCAAACCTTTTCTGCAGCAGTATTATTTGCATATAAACTAAAATTGCAAACCAAAGCTATTTTTGTTGGTGAACCAACCAGTCAGGGTCCAATATTTAATGCAAATCCAAAGTTTGTTAAACTACCAAATTCTGGATTGATGTTTAGTATTTCAAAAACATCAACAGCAAGATCTCAGCCATTATGGGAATTTGACACAAAAGATAAAATTTCTCAAGATATTACTGCAATGTTCTCCTATGATGATTTTAAAAAAGGAATTGATCCTGCTTTGGAAGCGGTAATAAATTATAAAATAGATAAAAGGACATATGACAAAATTGAGTTGAAAGAATATACTGGAAGATATGTTTTAAGCCCATTCAGGATCATTGATATTGAAAGTAAAAACAAATTATTGCATATGACAATTAACGATTTTGTACCAAACAGTCTTTTTTATGTTCAATCGGAATTATATGCCAGCAGTGTAGATAAGTTTGACACAAATAATTCAAATGTGAAAATAGAATTTATAAAGGACAAAAATAAAAAAGCATCCGACTTAAAATTGATTTGGGATAATGAAGAGCTTGTGGGTAAAAGAGCTCCTGAAGATTTTAATTTGCCTTTTGAATGCTTTTCACAAGGAAATATTGAAAAGGGAGTAGAATTATTACTTGATCAAAAAGAAAATTACTTGCATAGTTTCACTAAGATAGAGGTGGCTTTAAACACTTTGGGGTATTCTTTATTATGGGACAATGAAATTAATAAAGCATTAAAAATTCTTAAATTGAATACCCTTCTTTTTCCTAATTCTTGGAATGCATTTGATAGTTATGGGGAGGCATGTTTGGCTAATGGTGATAAGAATAAGGCAATGAAAAACTACACCAAATCTGTTGAATTGAATCCGAAAAACATAGCTGGCAAGAAAATGGTTAAAAAAATAAAAGGTATGATTCAATAAAACAAAATCAAAGGATATTTATTTAAATTTTATTAATGTAGATGCTAATCAGGTTGTTTTCATATTATACATGGTTAGCAGATTCAATAATGCCTATTCATGATTAAAATTTTTGGTCTTTAATTAGACCTGCTATAATGATAACTCCTAATCTTAATACCGGTGAAGATATTCTCTCCACCGGTATTATTATCCTAAAAAATATTATTAGAATAAAGTTTAAATTATGAGATTAGAAATAATATGATTTCTCTTTATATTCAACTATTTAACTATATCTTTTACAACTCTAAATCCAAATTCATAATTTTTAGTGTCCGGTAATCGAGCATCGCGATGTGTGCAGCGTATATATTTTGGTGTACTAAAAATATGACCACCTCGTATTATAACACGATCATCGCTATTTATTTTACATTCCGGATTATTATACGTATTTTTATAAAAATCTCCATTATAATAGTCTGAGCACCATTCTGCTAAATTACCACTCATATCGTATAAACCTAATGAATTTGGAGGGAAGCTTTTTACAGGAAGTGGTTTTCTACGAAATTTCCCGGCCTCAGAATAAGCTGTTTTTTCACTATTCTTTGCGTTAAAGTTAATTTCATTGTCTTTGGCAATATCTTTTCCATTTGCAAAACGTATTTTTTTTCCTCTTTCACGAGCTGCATATTCCCATTCAGCTTCTGTTGGTAACCTATAACCATAAAATTCACAAAACTCTTTAGCTTCAAACCAATTTACTTTCATTACGGGTAAATTTTCGCCTTTTATCCATGGTATTCGAGATGGTTTTTCTTTACCTGCTAGCTTGCAATATTTATCATATTGTGCATTTGTAATTTCGGTCTCACTCATGTAAAAATCATTCAATGTGATTTTGTGGATTGGCAACTCATCAATATCACCTTCACTTGGATCAAAATTGTTGCCCATTTTAAAAGTTCCACCTTTAACTAATACAAATTTGATTTTTTCAGATTCTGACGCATCTTTTTCTTCTAATTCTTCGTTATAAGATTCTTCGTATTTAGGCCAACTAAATTCATTTTCAATTTTTGATAAAATTTCAAGTGAAAGTGGTAATCCATTGGCACTGTTTGTCATGATAACAAATCCTTTTCCTTGAGCTGGTATATTTCCAAATAAACAGGTTGCACCAGGGTAATTATCGCCACTTTTTCCAAAGAACAAATCATCATTCTTACCACGAAGAAGAACACCTAAACCTTGATTGAATTTGATTCCGCCAAATATTGCAGGGTCAAGTTCTAATGAGCTAGAAAGCATTGTTTGTATCATTTTTTGGGATAAAACTTTATTTGATTTCCCTTGGCTTGATTTCATTAATTCTATGGAATATTTTGCGAGATCAGACGATGTAGTTATTAAAGCACCTTGGCCCAATGCTGTTGGATGAATTATTGAATGTCTTTTGGCACCAGAAGCATCATGAGGTAAGGCTATTTTATTTTGAATTGCATTTTCAGGATAATTTAATGTGGTAGAACTCATGCTTAATGGATCAAATACTATTTCCTTCATTATTTGTCCTAACGATTTACCTGTTATATCTTCTAATAGCAATTGTATAATAACATAACCAATATTTGAGTATTCCCAGTCCTTACCTGGTTCGAAAAAAACTGTGGCAGGCTTATTTAAAGCTGGAAATTCTCCATTTAGAACTTGCACAATAGTTGGTATACTGTCTTTTTCAAAAGGAAAATTAAATTGGGATAAACCAGATTGGTGAGATAAAAGTAATCGTAAGGTTACTTTATTTTTAACTGTAAACTCATTTTCTGGTATTTTCCATGATTTTAAATATTCGTTTACATCTTTATCTAAATCAATAATGCCTTTCTCGACAAAGTGCAATGCAGTTACAGATACAAGTGTTTTAGTAATAGATGCAGCTTCAAACAAAGTTTCGTTTGTAGTAGGAGTTTTCGTTTCAGAATTAATCACGCCAAATGATTTTGACCATTCTATTTTGTTATCATTTATAACAACAATACTTAATCCAGGCACATTGTAAAAATTCATCCGATCCATTAAGGATTTCTTTATTTGAATTCCTTCTTGATTAATTTCTATAAGATTGGTTTCAATTTCTTTGATTTTTAAATTTATATCCGATTTATTGTTTTGAGCGATACAAGAATTAAAAAATAGACTCAGGATAATAAAAATGGTGTTTCTCATAATTTTTTGTTTTTATTTGTATTTTTGTTTTAATAATTATTGAATAGAGAAATATTGGTCGAAAGTATGTGTTACCAATATATTAGTCAATCCGACATATGTCGTGTTTTATTAAAATGATACTTTTGTAGGATATATTTATGATGCAATTAGCCCACTTTATATTGATTTTTGCAATTACAGTTGAAGTTGTTGCAATTTATATTGCAATTCAATTATATAATCAATATAAAATCAAATATTTACTTTCTAATATTTATATGTTAGCTGGTTTTTCTATTCTTACAATTTCAAATACAATTGAAACATTTCTGAAAATAGTTTATGCAAACAAAACAGACTCTCTTGTTCTTCCAATATTTATTAATATAATTCTATTTATACTTCCACTTATTGTTGTTTTTGCCACATTTCACGCCATTAAATTGCTATGGGGCATGATAAATAAAAGGTTACATGTATTTATATTATGGTTTTTTGTCTCTATTGCATTTTGTTTTATTTTAACTCAAATTGTTTATTTTATTTATCCTATTAAATTTGGTTGGTTTCAAAATATCGCAATAATAACATCTCATCTACTTTTGTTTATATCAATACTTTTTTCACTTTTGGGGACCTTTTTTGCTGCTAGAAAAATTAATAATCTTAGAAAGAAAAAAGCACTTAGGAATTTTATTTATATTTTTTTTACATTTATAAGTTTACTTCTTTTTCTTATTATATCCACTATTGTAGGGTGGATTACTCTTTCGACCCAAATAATAATTTTAAGTATTGTTGTCTTAATATTTAATCTTTCTTGGGTTTTATTCTTTAAACTATTCTTTAAAAACTATCATGTTGATTACATGGTGAAAAGCCCAAATGTTTTTGATGATTTGATAAAAGAATTTGGTATTACGAAAAGAGAATCAGAAATTATTCTATTGTTATGTGATGGAAAAACTAATAAAGAAATTGCTGAAGAATTATTTATTGCACCCTTAACCGCAAGAGATCATATATCAAATATTTATAGAAAAGTAAAGGTTAAAAATAGGGTTCAGTTAGTTAATCAATTTAGGACTTAATTAACCAAATAATATCAACTTTAAAAAAATCCTGTCACACAAAACCTTTTTTTATTTGGACTTTAGAAGTTAATATGTCAGAGATTACGGTTTTAGATGGTCAGTGAGACCGGTTTTTCCAGTTTGAAATTAGAAAACTCTCAAAAGAATGCCAATATTACACCATTAGAAGAGGAGCCTCATTTTTCGCATATGGACATTCTGGAGATAAATGAAAAGGCTGAAAATATTGATTTAAGTGAACTACTTAAAATGGAATTGCACAAAAATGAAAGGTGAAGTTTAAAATATGAAAAGCTTTTGCGTTTTTACGTCAAGTATTTTAACTAATAGGCTAACGGTTGAAATGGTGGTGTTTATTTCACCCCCCCCTTCAATTCTGCTAATTTGAAACTGAAATGTCAGCTTTATGCATTCTTTCTAAAGACCTTTTTAATCATCCTCTGGCAAAGTGTATCATACAAAAAACCAAGGAAGAATTGTCTCAAATTAAAAGCAAACATGTATTGCAATTCCACTTTTATATATTTACCATTCAAGGCACACACATCGGTTCAAATTCAAGTGGGGTTTTAGTAACGGTTTGACAAAAATGCTATCTTTAATTTTTCAACTGGAGATAGGGAGACAAGGCAAAAATCTCCGCCAAAAATTAACCGAAGACCGTTCGGTACAAGCATAAAAAAATTAGCAGCAAAGATTAGTTGAAAAAACTCAGAACAATGTAACTGGTTACGCAAAATATTTGTATTTTTGCGTAACCAGTTACGTGTATTATGACAAAAGATTATATCAAAGATTTGGAGTTAATTGGATTAACCGCAAGAATTAGACGGTTGAATGACAAATTAATGTCCTCTGGCAAGAAGGTTTATAAAATATTTAATATTGACATAGAGCCTAATTGGCACTTAGTATTACTATTACTTGAGGAAAAAGAGAATCTAACCGTTACAGAAATCGCCAGTATTTTAGATTTTTCACATCCAGCAGTCATCAAGATTACTAAAAAGATGATAGAGAAAAAATATCTCGTTAGTACTAAAGATAAAATTGATAATAGAAAGCAAATATTATCCCTGACCTCAAAAGCCAATTTGGAATTGCCAAAGTTAAAAGAAAAATGGGAATTAATTAGACAAGTTCATGCTGAATATACATCAGAAAGCTTTATGCAAGAATTGGCTCAATTGGAAAAGAAACTAAATGATAAATCAATTGAACAAAGAATACTTAAAAAGCTACAGTAATGGAATTGAACCTGTTTCAAATAATTGGATATATTGCTCTTGTGCTTAGCATTATAGCTGTGAGCATGACAAATATAAAATCTTATAGGTTTATCCACTTGTTTTCAAGTATACTTTACCTAATTTATGGAATTAGCATATGTGCAATACCAATCACTATAGGAGCTATATTTTTTTCAGGAATACATATTCATCAATTAATTAAAATAATAAACCATGATAGAATTCAAAAAAGCAACAACTAAAGATATACAGGACATACAGAATGTTGCAATGAATACATGACCAAATACATTTGGAGAAGTTATGTCGAAAGACCAAATAAAATATATGCTTGAATTAATGTATAGTTCTGAATCCCTGCAAACTTAAATGAATCCATTAAATCATAAATTTATTTTGGTTTTCCTAAAAGAAAAAGTTGTCGGATTTGCTTCCTATGAATTAAATTATCAGGATTTAAAACAACTGATGATTCATAAAGTCTACATCCTCCCCAATGTTCAAGGACGGGGATTAGGGAAAAAACTATTTGTTTATCTCACTGAAATTGGACTAAAAAACAAACAAAAAAAACTTAGACTCAAAGTTTTCCATAAGAATGATAAAGCCATTAGATTCTATGAGAAGAATGGATATGTAAATGATGGTATTGAAAAATCTGATATTGGTAATAATTATATAGTCTTAGATTATGTATTGACAAAGAAATTGAAAGACGAAATGCCAGCATCTAACATTTGCTTATAAAAAATACGGTTTAAGTGGTTAATTAAACAGAGTTTGTACTTTTTATATACTTATCGTTATGGCAAATTCAATGTAATGATTTCCCTTTAAATTCGTCTTCCTGTTAATGGTCTAGCCCCCTATTAATCGGACTATTTTAATTTAGGTTCAAATATATGTGTTTTTCATTACTTATTTTCATAATATTGCTTTAGCAAGAAACGACTGAAGGTGACCTTTCTGCCGGTGGTTGTT